>CAYRAD010000063.1:0-9565 GCA_964422135.1 uncultured Vicingus sp. | reverse complement strand
AACGAAGCCGGCTTTGTGCATTATTTTTAATTTAATTATGATGCAAAGAAACAAATAATTATATTTGCACCCCAATAACAACAACAGTTCTTTTAAAATACATCAAGGGGTTAGAGTCTAGATAATTATCGGGAGTACTCATCGGGTTCATGTCCGTCTGAGGCAGACATTAGTTCGAAAGGAGTAAAAAAGAATTTAACTCTTTAAAAATATATCGCGGGGTAGAGCAGTTGGTAGCTCATCGGGCTCATAACCCGAAGGTCGTCCGTTCGAGTCGGGCCCCCGCTACAACGGAGAACCATTCAGCAATGAATGGTTCTTTTTTTTGCTCAAAAGTCTGAACTTGCTCGGAGATTTTTGGAGAAAAAAGAAGTGAACACGGAGTGCGGTTCTCCGTTGGGCTGTTAAAAAGCAAAGAGAGACGACTGTATGGAGTCAATCTGGCAACCGCTACAATGAAAAGCCTGAGATTTTCATCTCAGGCTTTTTCAGTTGTTGCTCATCTTCGCCAACTCACTTTTGTTTATCATGTTTTTATAATGTTCGTAGCGTTCCATAATTTCATTTACATAATCGTAAGGGATATAACCTTTGCAGTAGCCATATTTTACCACATCATCATTATAATATTTGGGTTCCGATTTATGCAGTAAATAATAACCTACATCATTCCACAATTCTGGATTCTTCTTGTATTTTTTGGCCAGTTTTTGGGCATCAATTACATGTCCCGGTCCAACATTGTACGATGCCAGTACAAATTTTATTCGTTCGAGGCTGTCAGAAACCAATGGTTCCCAAATTTTATTTAATCGTTTAATGTACCTTGTTCCGGCAATAATGTTGGCTTCGGCCGAAGAAGAACTGTCAACACCGTATTTGGCTCCGGTTTGTGGCATAAACTGCATTAAACCAAAAGAGTTTCCCCAGCCTCTGGCATTGTTATTAAAATGAGATTCCTGATAAATTAATGCTGCAATTAATTCCCAGTCCCAGTTGGTCTTAGGGGCATGTTTTTTAAGGGTTTCATCATAAGGGGAAATGGTTCCGCTGCTTAGTGTATAATATTTGTTAAGGATACGTTTATTAAATGCTGTACGGTTATTAAAGTACTTATTATAAAGCATTTTAAATTTTTTTGTCTGCTGGTAAGCAACTAACCAATTATTAATGGAAGTCGTTAAACTATCAGAATATTTTCTCGAAGCCCAGGCAATTTTCTGGTCTAAACTGAGAATAAGGCTGGCATCAATATTAGTGTAATGCCATTGATTAACCATGGCAATATTTTTATCGGCAACCGTATAATCAATTTCCTTATTGGCCACTTGTTCTATTAGTATTTCCATAGTAGTTTCACCCGGAACGGTTTCAATGTTTATTGATCCACCAATTTCGTTAGAAAGGTTTTTTAATCGGGTATAAAAAGAAGAACCTTCTCTCACGGTAATCGTTTTATTAATTAAAGCTAAAGGAGATTGCAATAAACTATCTTTTAAATATGATTTTTTTAATTGCCTCCAGTTATCAGGTTTCCGCTGAACCAGTACCTGTTTGGTAATAATTATTGGGTCGGTAAATTGTATTTCCTGCAAACGTTCCTGAGTAATGGTAAGATTAGCGGCAACAATATCGCACACACCTTTGTTGAGGTCAACGAAAATGCTGTCCATATTTTTAATGGGAATAACTTCGAGCTCAAGGCCGGTATAATCGCAGTATTTTTTCAGAAGTTCATATTCAAAACCCATCGGGTTTCCTTTGTAAATAAAATAACTGGTAGAGCTGTAATTGATTAGTGCTTTTAATTTTCCAATAGATTTTATACTATCCAGATCCCTATGGACAATGTTTTGGTTGCTACGATAATTATTTTCGAACAAATTACAACATGTAATAATTACAATTAAGAAAAAGATAAGGGAGATATGTCTGAAATATTTGTTCATATAAAACTTAAAGGATGAAGTAATATCTTTTGGATGAAAGTTTGTATTACTAATTTAGCTGCATATTAATTTACGCGAAAATTAAGAAATAGTTATCTAATGCGTCAGGCAACAAAAATAATATTCACCTTGTTTTTAGTAGGTCTTTTTTCGTTTGCTTCTCATGCAAATGCCATTAGCAAAGGATTTGAGGCTTTAAAGATTTATGATTATTTCAAAGCAAGACAGTTATTTTATAAATCATTAAAAAAACAATCTGCCGCGGCCGCGTATGGCTTAAGTGTAATTTATTCGCGAAACGACAATCCCTTTTTTAATTTAGACTCTGCCTTGTATTATTCTAAAATCTCTGCCGATGCCTTTTGGGCAAATACTTCGGAAAAACAGAAAGCAAAAATTAAAATTTTAGGGGTGGATACCATTAGTGTTTGCAAACAAAGGGATGTAGTAGATGAGATTTGTTTTAAGGCGGCCAAAGAAAAAAATACTATCGTGGCGTATAATCATTTTATTAATGGTAATACTGGTGCATTGCAAATTGAACAGGCGGTGAAGAATAGGAACCAACTGGCCTTTGAAAAAGCTAAAAAGATAAATACTTCTAAAGCATATAAAAATTTTACCAATACCTATCCGGCTGCCGAACAAATTAACGAGGTAAATATCCGTTATGATCGGCAACTGTATAAAGAATATACGGTTGACCATTCCTTGTCCAGTTATATAAAGTTTATAAATGAGCATCCTCAAAGTGATTATATTAAACAGGCAGAGGAAAAGATTTATAAAATTTCTACGCAGCACAAAACGGTTAAGGATTATTATGCCTTTGTAAAAAAATATCCTAACAATCCCTTTGTACCTAAGGCATGGAGGAATGTTTATAACTTGTCCACGCAGGTTAGGACACCTCAAAACATCAAACAGTTTTTGAACCAATATCCTGACTATCCATATAAGGATGAGTTGAAAGAGGATTATGTTTTATCTAATACTCATTATTATCCGATAAAAAAAGATAAGCTGTGGGGTTTTGTAAATGACCAGTTGGAAAATGTGATTCCTCCTGCATATTCTTGGGTGGATGAATTTTCGGAAGGAGCTGCAGCGGTCAAGTTGAATGATAAAGTAGGGTTCATCAATAAAAAAAATACAATAGCTATTCCTTTTGATTATGATGAGGCAGAGCCCTTTGTAAAAGGATTGGCAGTAGTAGGGAAAGATGATAAATTCGGATTGATTAACCGGACTGGGGAAACGATTGTTCCCATTATGTATGATGAAATTGGAGAAACCAATCATCAGTTTATTTCCGTAGAGTTAAATGACAAATATGGTTTTATTGATCGAAAGGGAAATCTAAAATTGGGCTTAAAATATGAATCGGTTGGTGATTTTAATAATGGATTGGCTTACATCAAGCAAAATGGGTTTTATGGAATTATTGATACCAATTTATATTACGTTGTTAAACCTAAATACCAATGGATAGATAACCTAGAAAATGAGTTTATCAGGGTAAGAGAAAAAGGGCTTTATGGTGTAATAAATTCCAAAGGACAATATATTGTTCAGCCTGTTTACAGTCAGATAACCGAAATAGAAAATGGATTGGCTTTGGTGGTAAAAGATAATAAGTATGGATACATTAACGATAAAGGTAAGGTAATAATACCGATAGAAATTCCATATCGCGAAGGGGTTTTGAATTGGGGCTTATTTAATGAAAAGGGATTGGCAAGAGTTGTAACGGAAGATAAATTTGGATTAATTGATACTCTTGGTGTTAAATTCGTGCCTGCACTTTTTGAAGATATAGGAACTGTATCAGACAAGTTGATAGCCATTAAACGTTATGGAAAATGGGGTTATTGCGATTACGATACCAAATTAAAAATTCCTTATAATTTTGAAACAGTATCTGGTTTTTATAAAGGATTGGCAATTGTTAAAAGTGAGGGATTGTTTGGATTGATTGATGAGAAAGGTTCTTATATTTTTGAACAGAAATACGAGTCTATGGAGTGGATAAAGAACGATCTTTTATTAGTTAAAACATTAGGAAAATATGGATTCATCAATGCTAAAAACGGAATTATTCTACCTTTAAATTTCACGAAAATAGAATTTACTGCAGATGGAAATATGTTGAAATTATATGATGAGGACAGTTTATATTATAAAAAAGTAGGGGAGGTTTTTAAACAATGATTTATAGCTTAAAAGTACACCTCGAAAAAAAATTAGCACATGAGCTTCCAGGAAAAAAAGCTCACATAGAGGTAGCACCTTACCGAAGAGTTGATTTTACTAAAAAGGATATTGTAAATGCTAAAAAAAGTAGTGTTCTGATCTTATTCTATCAAAACAATAATACTATATATGTGGCTTTAATTCAACGTAATATATATGACGGAAAGCATAGCGGACAAGTAGCATTTCCGGGAGGGAAGTATGAAGAAACAGACCGAGATATTTTTTACACTGCTTTAAGAGAAGCCAATGAGGAGATTGGAGTTACTATAGAAGATGTGGAAGTAATAGGAAAATTATCTGATGTATTTATTCCTGTGAGTAATTTTTTGGTTCATCCGGTAGTAGGTTTTATCGATTATCATCCGGATTTTACTATTGACAGGAGTGAAGTGGAGGAAATGATAGAAATAAAATTAACAGATTTAACAGCAACCAAAAAATTGCTTACCAATAAAATCAGACTTGCTAATAATACTGTATTGGATGTTCCCAGCTTTGTATTTGAAGGAAGAGTCGTTTGGGGAGCAACAGCTCTGATGTTAAATGAGTTGCGTTATATTTTATCAGATTGGAAAAGAGCTAGTTAACTTGTGCTGATAATGTCAAGTTTTCGATGGCATTAAATTCAATGTTTGAAGAATAGCTGATACCATCAGGTGTTATACGCTTTATCCGGTAAACATTATCGCTGTAATCGTGTAAATCTAATGAATAGCAATATAATAATGGTATTCGGTTGGGTGATTTAAATCCTTCTTTTTCAATTACAGGGAAAAAATCTGAGTCGTTAGTAGACGATTCTAGGATATAATTTGTGTTTTCCATATTTTCTACTATCAAAAACCGAAAATATATTTTATTGTCAACCACTTTTGCCGTAAACTCTTTTACTATAAAATTATTTGTATTTTCTGAATTAAAGGATACTTTTTCTGAAATAGATTGGGCGTTGATGTTTAATGAGGTTAACATTAATCCTAACAGGATAACAAAGATCAATAACCAACTGGTACTTAAATTAGATGATAATATTACTTTTGGACGAATTTCGTTTGTAAAAAAGTCATTGTTTTTCATGGCAGTAATTTTTTATTAATTATATATCAAATGTAACTGCTATAGTTATTTTGTGAAAGAGTAAATCAACGGAAATTTAGTAAGTAAGCTTCCTCTATTTTTGATAAGTAGAACTACTTAATAAACAAAAAATCCCACATTATTTAATGTGGGATTTAGGGATATTATAAGTTTAAGTTATTCTACCAGATAGTAACCCTTAAGCTATCAGGAGCCACCATTTTCCCTTCACTACAACCAAAAGCTTCACGGAATTCAGTCATGTTAGTTAAAGGACCAATTGTTCTGAATCGGGTAGGAGAATGTGGATCGGTTTTTACCTGATTTATTAAAGCTTCTTTTTTAGAATTAGTATGCCAAACTTGTGCCCATCCTAAAAAGAATCGCTGTTGATAGGAGAAACCATCAATCATTTCATCTTTTTTATCTTTCATTGCCTTTTCTAAGGCATAATATGAAAGTGTTATTCCTGCAATATCCGCAATATTTTCACCGAGAGTAAGTTGACCATTTACGTGGTTTCCTTCAGCAACTTCATAAGCATCGAATTGATTTGCCAATTTGCCTGTTTTTGCGGAAAAATTGTTAAGATCATCATCTGTCCACCAATTATTCAAGTTTCCATCGCCATCAAATTTGCTTCCCTGATCGTCAAAACCATGAGAAAATTCGTGTCCGATTACTCCTCCAATGCCACCATAGTTAATAGCATCATCGGCATTAGGATCGAAAAAAGGAGGTTGTAAAATGGCCGCAGGGAAAACTATTTCATTCATACTTGGATTGTAATAGGCATTTATAGTTTGTGGATACATACCCCATTCAGTTTTGTCAATAGGTTTACCTAATTTATCAACATTCTCTTTGTAATTATAGTAATTCATATTCATCACATTTTCCAATAGTGCATCTGCCTTAATATCAACTGAACTAAAGTCTTTCCATTTATCAGGATAACCGATTTTATAAGTGAACTTACTAAGTTTTTCAATGGCTTTTATTTTAGTAGAGTCACTCATCCAATCTAACTTTTGTACCCTTTCTTTAAATGTGGCTGAAATATTACCAATCAAATCCAACACTTTTTGTTTAGATTCTTCGGGGAAATATTTTTCTACAAATAATTTTCCTATTTGTTCTCCAACGTAATTATTTGATTTTTTCAAAGCTCTTTTCCAACGAGGTTTCATTTCACCAATTCCTCTAAGGGTTGTTCCATAAAAAGCAAATTTCGCTTTTTCAAATTCGATACTTAAGTTACCTGCCATATCATTAAGCAAATGCCATTTTATATAGGTTTTCCAATTGTCAAGTGAATATTTACCCAATGTTTTACTTAAAGCTTTAAAGAAATCAGGTTGACGGACAACCATTTCGTTCAAATAGTCAGTATTTAATTCAGCAGCGACAAAGTAACTATTCCAATTGATAGAAGAACATAGTTTTTGAAATTCTTCTTTGGTCATTTTATTATAGGTTTTTATAGGATCTCTTCGTTCTGTCTTTTTCATGGAATTACTTGCCAATTCTGTCTCAATATTAATTACATTTTCGGCTTTTGCATCTGCAATATTTTGTTCATCACCGGCTAACACAAATAAAGTAGCAATGTGTTTTTTATATTCAGCAAGGATATTTTTACCTCTATCATCTTCAGGAAAATAATAATCCCTGTCAGGCAATCCAATTCCTCCCTGAGATAAATACAAAATATATTGTGAACTATTCCGGTCATCAATTGTTACGTAACCACCAAAGAAAGAACCGGAACCTTTTTTTCTTAATTCGGCAGATAATTCAATCAATTCCTGAAGATTTGCAGTATTATCTATTTTGTCTAAAAAGGGTTGTAGTGGAGTAATTCCTAGTTTATCAACTGTTGTTGAATCTAATGCAGCACTATAAAAATCTCCGACTTGTTGTATGGCACTTCCTTTTTCTCCTTTAGCAGCATTAGCATCTTCAACTATTCCTTTCAGTTTTATTTCGTTGGCATCATGGACAATATTAAAACTTCCCCAACGGCTTTCCGATTCTGGAACAGGGTTGTTTTTTAGCCAGTTACCTACGGCAAATTTTTCAAAATCTTCGCAAGGACTCGCAGATGAATCAATTTGAGAAATATCAAAAGCAGGTGTAATTTCTTTCATTACTTTCTTTTTTGGTTCTTCATTATTACCACAGGCAAAAGCAAAAGTAACAGTAGCCAAGCCCAGTATAGTTTTATTAATTGTGTTCATAGAATAGATGTTAATTAGTAATATCGAAACTAAAGTAATAAAAATATATATACATTTATAATATTATGATAAACGGTTGATAAATAGTATAAATAATAAAAATTGGTTAAAAATTTATGGAATTTATGCTTGTTAAACATCTACATAGCAAGAATTCTTAAAATGAAATGTTGAAATAATAATAATTTGTTTAATTTAAAACCTGAAAATCATGAAAAAACTAACCACACTACTTATAGTTTTCTTTTTTATTGCCAATGGAATAGATGCACAAACAGGAACAATAAAGGGAATTGTAAAAGATAAAGTAACCGGAGAACCTTTGTTCGGTGCAAATGTTTATATAGAAATAGGAGGCAATATGATCGGTGGAGCTTCTGACCCTGATGGGAAATATACTATTAAACCTGTAAATGTTGGAACACATACGGTTTATATTAAAATGCTTGGTTATGAAACTATGAAAGTAACTAATGTTCCCATTTCTTCAGATAAAATAGCTTATGTTAATGTTGATATGGAAAATGCACCGGTTGAATTTGGGGTATTTAAGGTGGTGGGAGAGAAAGAGATAATCTACGAGGTTCCATTAATTTCCATAGATGAACCCCATGTAAAAACATTAATGGCTGCTGATTTGAAAAATGATCCTAATATCCATAATCCGGTTACAATGTTAAATAGAATTGAAGGTGTTACTGTTGCAGAGAATGGTAGAGATGTTTATATAAGAGGAAGTCGTCCACAATCAACTCAATTTATTACCGATGGCATGAAATCTGTGAATGGTGATATGGGAATACCCGGACAAGCAATAGGAAGTGTAAAAGTTTACACAGGAGGAGTTCCGGCTAAATATGGAGATTTAACCGGAGGGGTTGTTGTTGTTGAAACTAAAAGTTATTACGATTTTATCAAGGATTAATAAGAGTCTTTAAATGAAATTTTTTAAGGCAAAGAATATACAATCGTTAACTGATAATGAGTTGATTAGCAGGTATAAAAAAACTGGTGATGGCTCATTGGTAGGAGAACTATACAAAAGATATTCTCACCTGGTTTATGGGGTTTGCCTTAAATATTTAAAAAATGAGGACGAAAGTAAAGATGCTGTGTTACAGATTTTTGAAAACCTTCTGGTTGATTTAAAAAAGCATGAGATCTCTAATTTTAAATCATGGTTACACAGCGTAAGTAGAAAT
Organism: uncultured Vicingus sp.; assembly: GCA_964422135.1. Classification (GTDB taxonomy): domain Bacteria; phylum Bacteroidota; class Bacteroidia; order Flavobacteriales_E; family Vicingaceae. The sequence continues at coordinate 841 of CAYRAD010000063.1, read as the reverse complement.
CATTGTCTGATGTTTTTAAGGAAGCAACAAACAAAATTAAAAAGAGTAAATGAGTACGAAGCGGTTTATCAGCATGAAGAAGTTTTTGATGCACCTTTTGCGGTGAATGAGGCAGAAGAAAAGGAAGTAATGTTAACCAAGCTGGAACAGGCATTAACAACATTGAAAGATGAACAGCGAATTTGCATCGAACTCTTTTTTATAAAACAAAAATGCTACAATGAAGTAGCTGAAATAACGGGCTACAGCATTAAAAAAGTTAAAAGTTATATACAAAATGGAAAAAGAAATCTGGCCAACATTATGTTAGGATAATAATTATTAAAATGAAAGAATTACATAACCACATATTTTCGAATACGACTTGCATCTCAAAAGAAACTATGCTTAAGTATATCAATAAACAATTGACGAAAAAAGAATTGTATGATATTGAGAAACACATGCTGGATTGCGAATTGTGCTCGGAGGCTTATGAAGGATTTAAATATGCAAAAAATTCTTCCGTTCTTTTTGCTATTGATAATCAAATAGATCAAAGGATAAGAATGGGAAACTCTAAAGCTCCGATTATGAGAAACCTAATGGTTGCAGCATCGCTATTGGTAATTATTTTTGGAGCATATTTTAGTATCAATTATTTTACTAAAACAGTAGATAATAATAAGAATTTGGCATTAAATGATGTGAAAAAACCAAAACAAGAGAAAACTGGAAAAATAGTTCAAAAGGAACAAGTTGATAATTTTAAAACGAATGAACAAGATGGTGTAGTAGCTACCGGGACAAATGCTGTAGTTACGGAGGAAGAAGAAACCATGCAGGAACCTGAGTTAAGAAA
>CAYRAD010000062.1:6671-9601 GCA_964422135.1 uncultured Vicingus sp. | reverse complement strand
CCTGAGGTCCAGAACCTCCATAGATTGAAGGATTTCCCCATCGGAATAAAAAATCTCCCCCCATACCGGCATTACCACCTGTATGACCAGCTGCTTCTGCAGTAGTGGTACTGTGATCAATAATATATATTTCACTTGAATTATGAGAACTAAACACAATCTGATCCAACGCTGCATTATAATCAATTCCATTCATATGATACCAATCTCCACTTTGTCCACCTGGTCCTGGAGGGCCTCCGCCACCTGTAACAGCGTTAATATCCATTAATTGTGGGTTATTTGCTACAACACCATAATTATCTTTAGTAGCATTGTAGTCCTGTATCATATGATCCCACATGTGCCATTCCCAAACTATTTGTCCTCCTGTTCCATTTTGTTGAACTTCAATAATATGAGTAGGCCATTTATTTGATGTAGCATTAGCGTACCCTGCCTGAGTCAATTCCGTTGGAGTCTTTACCTCCCATGCTATCAATAAAACATTTCCATTGGGCAACAAAGTGGCGTCATGATGAGTACAATAAGTTGAAGAGGAATATATGAATTGCCAAACCACATTGGCATTTGCATCTAATTCCTGCACAATACCTGAAACAGCACCTCCATTTAATTGATTACCACTATATACTCCTGTTCTTATAATATTTCCGTTATCTTTTAATAAGGCAACATAACTTCCTGTTAGACTGCATGACCACGAGTGAGCAATATTTCCATCTTTATCTATAAGATAGGTGTTATTACTATTTAACAAATTATAAAGTGCATAACCGTTAAAAGTTTGAGCCGAAGCTGAACTTTGCATCAAGCAGCACATTATAAAGGATAAAAATAAATTGTTGAGTTTTTTCATGATTTAGAAATTTTAAGTAGTAAATAGTTTTTCAAATTATAAGACAAATATAATTTGAGCACTTTAAGTTTATGTTACACTTTTTTGTGTTTATTGTGTAACATTTTGGAAACCACATAACACAGAAGTATGATACGTTTCTTTGACTACCATTATACCACAAGGTTTAATCCATCAAACAAACAGTTATTGATGAATATTAATTACTAATAATGGAAATATTACTATTAAATAATAGTAATAGATGTTAAATTAATACTTAAAGTTGTTCTTTCTTTATTAAATGATAATCTGATTGGTGTTTTTATGAAATTGTCTGAATCGAAAATCAGATTTTTTTGACCCGAACGGCATTCATCCCTTTCAAGCCTCTTTCCAGTTCAAAAGTAACCTTATCCCCTTCTACAACTTCCTCTTTTAAGCCACTAACATGTACAAAATGTTTTTCCTGTGTTCTTGCATTGATAATAAAACCAAATCCTTTAGAGGAATCAAAATAATCCACTCTTCCGGTTAAAGGTCCTAAATCTTCTTCTGCTTCTTTTTTGGGAACACCAATTTCTATCTTGCTGGCATCTATCTTTTTCTTTTTTGCCAATGGGTCTGGTGGTGTATCTGTAATGTTGCCATATTCATCAACATAAGCAATCATGTCATCCAGACTTCCGCCTGAAGATTTAGCCTTTCTTTCTTCTCTTTTTTTAAGTTTTTCTTCTCTCTTTTTTAAACGCTTCTTTTCTTTTTCTTTTTTATTAAAGGTTTGCTGTGATTTGGCCATTTATACTTTGTTATGTTGATAAAATTTCTGAACATTCAGAAAATAAAGTGCAAATTTACGTTATCCAATTTGAATTTAATAACTTTATCTTGGTTTATTGGGACAAACTTATCAACTAAATCAACAATATGAGGTATAATAAATTGCTTTCTGTTCTTACATTCTTTCTTGCAGGTTCTTTTTATGTTCATGCTCAGAATGAAGTTAGCGAAATACGGTCGTACTATAATACTATTGGGAAGCAGATTATTCAATGTAAAACAGATAAAGAAAATTGTCAATTGTACAGTAATTTAAACATTACTAATACTGGAAATCTATCATGGAGAGCGTCTGGTACTTATAAAAAAGAAGTGCAGTTTTGGTACAATGACAGCCCACGAAATTGTGAAGAATGTGGAAAAGAAGGTATTAATGTCTTAAAAAAAGTGATGAGTTCGGAAATCGCAGGATTATATACAACTTATAAAGAATGGTTATATAAAGATGGGAAGCTCATTTTTTATTACATTAAAACAACCGGAGAAAAAACAGAAGAATACCGATATTATTATCAGGATGACAGTTTGATTAAACATCTGGAAACAGGAAACACCATCAAAAGCGATGATAAATCCATTAAAATTTATAGCGAGATGATTTTACAAAAAGCTAAAATTTTACAACAACAATTTTTATTAAACTTTAAATAAAATCTGATTTATATTAAGATGAAAAGGATAATTTACCTTACTGCCATCCTCACAGGAATAATCATTGCTTTTTATTTCTATATCATCAACTTTAACCAGATGTCCGAAACGATGTTGGTTGATGCCGTTTTGTATTGGTACGTTCCTTTAATATTTGGACTTTATGGATTAACAGGCCTCAGGATTAATAAAACGATAGATGCTGATAACAATAATGCCTTACAACACCTTTTCCATGGAGGCGACAGAATAATTATTACTTTGGCTCTATCAATTACAGTACTGGGAGGGATTATTGGAGTTATCTTGTTTTTCATTCCTTTGATAATTTTCAATGCCAAATCATCTAATTTTGATATATATGTAGCTGCTTTTGGAACCATTATCTGGCTGATTTTTCTTTATACTTTTTTTATTTTACTTTGGCCTTCATTGTGAAATAATTGACGATGGAGTTGTTTGCTTTGTTCGGACAAAAAGTTAAGGTATAATATTGCAAAAAAAAACCAAAAAAATCGTTTCAAATTATTTTATGTAAGAATTAAAGAAAATAGAAGTAATAAGAATTAATTATTCTCGAATTGTAATTCAACAATACGGT
>CAYRAD010000062.1:3683-6571 GCA_964422135.1 uncultured Vicingus sp. | reverse complement strand
ACAGTAACAACATCGAATAAGTTATTATTTAAACTGGATTGTTCTTTATCAAGAATTTGATATCCAAGGTCTTTTAAATAGTGTGTTAATCGTTTTTGTACCATTTTAATGTTTCTGTTTTCATACAGACGTAATTTTTTGCAAAAAGTATGCCTTCAACAATAAAGAAATTTTATAAAACATCACGTTAACAGTATTTTGGTTTTTATTTATTCCTATTTTTGAGTATCAAACTCATGTTAATTTAATGGACTATTTTCTCTTAAAATTAATACATATACTTAGTGCTACCTTAATGATAGGAACAGGTTTGGGTAGTGCATTCTATTTATACCTCACTTATAAAAAATCAGCAGTACAAACAGTAAAAGAAGTTTTGAATTTTGTTATTCTTGCCGACACTATTTTTACTACTCCATCGGTAATCATACAGTTAATTACAGGAATAATGCTTTCCGATCTTTTAGGATTACTCTATACAGATTGGTTTTGGTTGGTTTTAGCTGTTAGTGTAATTGTTTTGGTTTTATGGCTGAGAGCTGCATTTATCCAATTTAAACTCAAGAAATTACTCGAAGAAGAAAATAAACTTTCGCCTAAATTTCACCACTTAATGAATATTTGGTTTATATTGGGTGTTCCTTCATTTGGAGGAGCCATTTATCTCTATTACCTTATGGTTTACAGGGCATTCTTATAACATGAACATTTTAATATTAGGAGCTACCGGATTTATTGGAAACGCCATTTTTAATGCGATTAACAGAGAACATGATATCATCATTGCAGGCAGAAATCCAATAGATGGGTTTGAAAAATTCATACTGGTTGATTTTACAACAAAACAGAATTGGAAAAAGCTGGTTGATGGGTTCGATCTGGTTATTAATGCTGTCGGAATTATTAAAGGAGACTTTGAGCAAATACAAACCAATGCTCCATTAGCACTTTACAAGGCCTGTATCAATAAACAAATAAAAATTATTCATATTTCAGCAATAGGTGCTGAAAAAGAAAAGCCTTCTACCTCTTTTTTGTTAACAAAAAAAATAACAGATCAGTTTTTACTTCAAAATAAATTTTCAAAAGTAGTTTATCCCGGAATTGTAATCGGAAATAATGGTGAAAGCTCTAAGTTCTTTGCTGAAATGGCTGATTTTCCTATTGTTCCCATTTTAGCCGACAAGCATCTTCCATTAGTTCATATTAATCAGTTAACCGGTCTCATTAAAAATATTGTTGATGATTATAATGCTTTTCCCCAACAAATTTTTGCTGTATCGAAACCCGAAACCTTATCTCAAATCCTTTCCGCTATTAAAGGTAAAAAAATAACCACCATTAAAATTCCACAGTTCTTTTTTAAAGTTTTCTTCACATTGTTTCCAAAAGCATCAATTGGTATTTTTAATAAAAATATGTTCCGGCTTTTTATCGAAAGCTCAACAGATGATTACCAAGCTATGTTTGATGAAACAAGTAAACACATCAAGTCAAAGAGCATCAGAAAAAGTGATGAACTTTCACAATTATTCGCACTATTGGCTATCAGCTTTATCTGGCTATGGTCGGGAGTTAGTTCTCTAATTGCTTGGAACGACAGTTGTTCTCTTATGAAAGAAGCAGGTTTTAACGACCAATTAAGCCCTCTTTTTATTTATCTGGGAAGTTTTACCGATATTATTTTAGGTTTAGCCATTTTTAGCCCGAAATACAGAAAAAATATAATTATTTTACAGGTATTAATGATGTTAGTTTATATGGCAATTTTAACCATAGGAGCACCACATTATTGGCTACATCCTTTTGGAGTGTTGAGCAAAAACATTCCGATTTTTGCTCTGAGTTATTATCTTTATCAAAAACAAAAATAGTGGGATTTAACATTGTACTAATAGAACCTGAAATTCCTATGAATACCGGAAATATAGGGAGGTTGAGTTTAGCTTCAGGTTCGCAGCTACATTTGGTAAAGCCTTTTGGTTTTGAATTAGATGATACCCGTTTAAAACGTGCCGGTTTGGATTACTGGAAAAACATATCACTTTTTATTTATGAGAGTTTAGAAGAATTCTATATCAAAAATAAAAATCGAAAAATGGTGTATTTCTCCAGCCATGCTAAAAGTAATTATCTGAACATCAATTTTGAAGATAAATTATTTTTAATCTTTGGAAAAGAATCTGATGGTTTATCGCAAAACATCATTGATAATAATCCGGATAAAATTTATAAAATTCCCATTTACAGTGAAAAAGTAAGGAGTTTAAATCTTGCAAATGCCGTAAGCATAGTAGTTTATGAAGGCTTAAGAAATATCAGCTAAGTTTAGTCAATATTTCAATTTGAAGCTACAATATTTCATCAACAATTTTTACGATATTTGAGCAATAAAGAAGAAGTGATATTGTTTTTATGAATAGCCTTCAAATAATCATTTGCAAAACCGAAACAGATTTTAATATCGCTAAAAAGCTAACCAAAGACTACATGGACTGGTTAGGTTTTGACCTTTGTTTTCAAGGAATTGACAAGGAATTCGACACATTTGATAAAATGTATAACCAACCAGATGGTTGTTTTATTTATGCAAAACACAAAGGAAAAATTGCTGGAGGTGTTGGAATCAGAAAACTGGAAGATGGTATATGCGAAATGAAACGCTTATATGTTTATGATGAATTTCGTGGATATAAAATCGGATTAAAACTATGCAATGAGATTATTTCCATTGCCAAAACAATGGCTTACCAAAAAATGAAATTAGATACCATTGCCAAACTCGACAAAGCTATTAAACTATATGAATCTTTAGGCTTTTATTACATTGAACAATATCGAGAAAACCCTGATAATACAGCAAGGTTTATGGAAATTGTTTTATAAAA
>CAYRAD010000062.1:0-3583 GCA_964422135.1 uncultured Vicingus sp. | reverse complement strand
TAAAATAACATTTGAGAAAAAAACCTATTCATACCTAATCTAAATCTGTAATTTTATAACCATAATAAATCGGGAAACCGACCTTCTTAGCAAATTAAAAATGAAAAAATTAATACTTCCCATTAGTCTATGTCTTTTTGTTCCTATATATATTTTAGGACAAGCCGTATCATCAGTTGACAAACTTGATAAAACATATCTGAACTGGCAGAACAAAGATTTGCAGTTCGATTCGAAAGTTGGAACAAGTATTAACAAGGCTTACCATGAGTTTTTGAACGGAAAAAAATCTAAAAAGACCGTTGTGGTTGCGGTTATTGATTCGGGAGTAGATATTGACCATAAAGACCTGAAGGGACACATCTGGCAAAATCCCAAAGAAATACCAGACAATAATATTGATGATGATAAAAATGGTTATATTGATGATATCCATGGCTGGAATTTTTTAGGAAACAGTAAAGGAGAGAACATTTCTTATGAAAATATGGAATGCACCCGCATCCTCAAACAAAAGAATCTGAATGATCCTTTATATGCTAAAGCCAAAACCATTTATGATAAAGAATTAGAGAACGCCAGAAACGAGAAAGAAGGTATTGATCAAATGGAAGAAATGCTTAAAAACTGTAAAATGGTAATTAAACAATATACCGGTGTTGAAGCAAATACAATTGATGACCTCTCAAAAGTTAACACAGAAATCAAAAACGTTCAATCTGCAAAAGAAGTACTTTCTAAACTTTATTCCTATGGAATTAATGATGAGTATATGTTTGAATATAAAAACCATAACGAAGGTTATCTTAATTATTACCTGAACAAAGATTTTGATGCAAGAAAAATAATTGGAGACAATCCTACAGATATTAACGATAATAACTATGGAAATGCAGATGTAAAAGGGCTTTTTTATAATCATGGAACGTCTGTAGCAGGGTTAATTGCCGCAATTCGCGACAATAACGAAGGAATTGACGGTATGGCTTCAGATGTTAAAATTATGGTGGTACGAGCTGTTCCAAATGGTGATGAAAGAGATAAAGACGTTGCCTTAGCCATTATTTACGCTGTCGATAACGGAGCAGATATTATCAACATGAGTTTTGGAAAAGGCATTTCTCCTCATAAAGAATTTGTGGATAAAGCCATTAAACATGCAGAAGAAAAAGGGGTATTAATTGTTCAGGCAGCAGGAAATGATGCCGAAAATATTGATGTGGCACCTAATTTTCCCAGCCGAATTTACAACGATAAGACTACAGCAAACAATCTAATGGTTATTGGTGCATCAGATGTTATTTTAGATAAAAATGTTGTTGCAAGCTTTTCTAATTACGGGCAACAAAATGTTGATGTTTTTGCTCCAGGTGTTAACATTATTTCATTGGATACTAATAACTCCTATAGTATGAACGATGGCACCAGTGTAGCCTCTCCTATCGTTACCGGAATTGCGGCACTGATATTATCTTACTATCCTGATCTTACCCCACAACAAATGATAAGTATTTTAAAAGAAAGTTCGTACAAGGTTGAAAAACCTAAAAAAGTACTGACGCCAGGTAATGGAAAAAAAAGAAAAAAAGAAAAATTCGAAAAGCTATCCAAAAGTGGTGGAATTGTTAATGCCTACAATGCTTTAATCGCAGCAGATAAACTATTTCAAAAAGATCATTCTTCCGGTTTTTAAATTGGGCTTAAATAATAACTCATAAAAACCTTTTTGCACGTTTTTCATCAAAAATGACACAAAAATGGTCAAAATTATACCAAAAGAAAAAGCTAAAAAATTGACAACATTTAGTACATTGAAACCTCCACAAATGAAAAAGAACCTATTAATAGTGTTATAAGCACAATAAAAGATTATGCGATTATTCAATCCATAGAGATTGATAACCGTTCATGTATCTATTTTTTAGCTTTTTCTTCCGCTTCTATTTTTTTACAGAGATGACAGATCATTGAAGACATCATATTGCCTTTTAGCTCTTCTTCCACATAATCATTAACGGGAAACCTTTTACAATCTTCCCTAAAATGGAGCGTATAACTTGTTTTTTTTCTTCTGTATTTTTTTTGTGTATTCATTTCATACTAACATAATAATTAAATTTAAAAAGCATAAAGGCTAATCATCAGCCTTTATGCCAACAATGGACTTTGTAGCATCATCCAGTTGTCTATGTAATTATTTTGCGAAAATTACCTTAAGTAATATTACGTAGTTTTCAACACAAAAGTTATCTTTAATTTTACTAATTACAATAATAGCCAATTAATATTTTTTATTTCTCTGCTTAAAACAAAGAAAAGGTCAAACTTGGAATATTATTTTTTAGTATTGATATGGTTTTATTACTAAATAATCTTACTCGTTTTGTGTTTATATAAGTCAGTATTTGAGTTACTAACTTTAGACAAAAATTTAAAGAATAATATTGCAAAAAAACCTTAAAAACTTAGCCTGTGAACTGAACTAAATCTTTACTCGATACTAATTTCTTTTGATTACTTTTGTTTTTTTTAGCAAAGCATGGATCAAAAACAGTCGTTAACTGATATTTTAAACATTAAATACCCCATTATCTTAGCTCCCATGTTTTTGGTGAGTAATGTAAAAATGCTAGTAGCAGCAAGCAAAGCAGGAATTACTGGGGCCATTCCGGCATTAAATTTCAGAACCATTCCGGAACTGGAAAATGCCATTAGGGAAATTAAAGAAACATCGGTAGGACCGTTTGGCATTAACCTTATTGTTAATAAATCTAACTTCCTGTACAAAGAACAACTTGAAGTTTGCTGTAAACATCAGGTAGATTATATTATTACTTCTTTGGGTTCACCAGAAGAAACCATCAGAGAAGCACATAAAGCGGGTATAAAAGTATTTTGTGATGTGGTTGACCTTACTTACGCCAAAAAAGTAGAAAGCCTAGGAGCTGATGCATTAATTGCTGTAAACAAAGAAGCAGGTGGACATGCTGGACCTACTTCCTACCAAGAACTTATCCCTATGTTGGTGGAGCATTGTAATATTCCGGTAATTTCAGCTGGAGGTGTTGGTAATAACGAACAAATGGAAAAAATGCTGGCATTAGGTGCCGCAGGTTTATCAATTGGAAGTTTATTTATTGCCTCCACAGAAAGCGATGTTTCTCAGGAATATAAGGAAGCCTGTGTTAATTACGGTGCAAAAGATATTGTTTTTACCACCAAATTGTCAGGCACCAAATGCACCATTATCAATACGCCTTATGTAAAAGAAGTGGGAACAGAACAAAGCGGTTTTGAAAAGTTTTTGAATAAGAACAAAAAACTTAAAAAATGGTTTAAGGCTTTTACTTTTTACAAGGGAATGAAAAAACTGACCAGTGCAGCAACCACCAACACTTCTAAGGAACTATGGTGTGCAGGGCCAAGTATAGAAAATGTAACTGCAATTAAATCAGTAGATGAAATCGTAAAAACGTTGGTAAATGAACATTGATAAAAAATCACTGCTCAAAAAAATAAAATGGAAACTTTTTTTGTTAGGAAAGTTTAAAATTCCGATGCTTGGCTATACGCGTGTAAAATT
>CAYRAD010000061.1:0-9696 GCA_964422135.1 uncultured Vicingus sp. | reverse complement strand
TTACGAATCTATGTCCTCATTATGTGTAATGTATTCGATGTAATTTCTAATCCCTTCTTCAAATTGCAATGATGGTTCCCATTCTAATTCAATTTTTAATTTTGTTGAATCAATAGCATACCTTAAATCATGTCCAGCCCTGTCTGTTACATAAGTTATCAGTTTCTCTGATTCTCCATCAGGTCTGCCTAATTTTTCGTCCAATACTTTACAGATCACTTTTATCAAATCTATATTTTTCCACTCATTATGTCCGCCAATATTGTAGGTTTCACCATTTTTCCCTTTGTGAAAGATAACATCAATTGCCCTGGCATGGTCGTTCACCCATAGCCAATCTCTAATATTCTCTCCTTTTCCGTAAACAGGAAGTGGTTTTTTATTTTTAATGTTATTAATAAATAATGGAATCAATTTTTCAGGAAATTGATGTGATCCGTAATTGTTAGAACAGTTGGAAATAACTACCGGCAAACCATAAGTGTGATGGTAAGCCCTAACAATATGATCGGAACTTGCTTTGGATGCTGAGTAAGGACTTCTAGGGTCGTAAGGAGTCGTTTCCAGAAACATTCCTTCGTAGCCTAATGAGCCATAAACTTCGTCAGTTGAGATATGGTAAAACAACTTATTATCAAAATTGTTTCCCCAATTCTCCTTTGCCGCGTTCAATAAATTTGCAGTACCAACAATATTGGTCATGATAAAATCCATCGGTCCTTCAATAGAACGGTCAACATGAGATTCCGCAGCCAAATGAATCACTGCATCAAAGTGATATTTTTTAAACAGCTGATTGATAAAATCAACATCAACAATATCTCCTTTTACAAATTCGTAATTATTTGAATTCTCTATATCAGTAAGATTAGCCAGATTTCCAGCATAAGTTAACTTGTCAAGATTCACAATTTTATAATCAGGATATTTGTTGACAAATAGTCGTACTACATGCGAGCCTATAAATCCCGCTCCTCCAGTAATGAGAATCGTTTTATTCATTATAAACTCCAATAGGTTAAGTTCTTAATTTTTCCACGGTAAATTCCTTTGATATCTGCTATAACAGGATTTTCTGTAGTAATGGATTTAAAATATTCTTCATCAAAATTGCTATATTTGGCATGATTAACAGCAATATAAACTGCATCATAATCATCAGCAATCTTATCGGTTAATCCAAAACCATATTCTTCCAGTAATGATGCTGAATCTGCATGAGGGTCAATTACGTCAACATTAACACCAAAAGACTTAAATTCATTAATTACATCACAAACTTTTGAATTTCTGATATCACTAACATCTTCTTTAAATGTTGCTCCCATTACCAGCACTTTTGCTCCTTTGATATGTTTACCGGTAGCAATAATTTTTTTAACTGTTTGCTTAGCGGTATATGCTCCCATAGAATCGTTAACAAACCGACCGGCATTTATAATTTGAGCATGGTATCCCATTTCCTTAGCCTTATAAGTCAGATAATAAGGATCAACCCCAATACAATGTCCGCCAACTAATCCTGGAGAGAATTTTAAGAAATTCCATTTGGTTCCCGCAGCTTCTAAAACATCATAAGTATTAATACCCATTTTATTAAAGATGATGGAAAGCTCATTGACCAATGCGATGTTTAAATCTCGTTGAGTATTCTCAATAATTTTTGCTGCTTCCGCAACTTTTATGGATGTTGCTCGATGAACCCCGGCTTTAACAACCATTTCATAAACTTTAGCAATTTGTTCTAAAGATTCATCACAACAACCTGAAATTATTTTAATCACACTTGTTAATGTATGAGTTGTATCTCCCGGATTAATCCGTTCAGGAGAGTATCCCACCTTAAAATCCTGTTTAAATTTTAATCCAGAGCTTTCTTCTAATATTGGAATACAATCTTCTTCAGTACAACCTGGATAAACGGTCGATTCGAAAACCACATAATCACCTTTTTTCAGTACTTTTCCTACTGTTTTTGATGCACCAATAAGTGGGGTTAAATCGGGTAAATTATGCCCATCAATTGGCGTAGGAACAGCAACAATAAAAAAAGTTACATCTTTTAAATCATCCAAATTTGCTGTAAAGTGAATATCACATCCTTCAAAATCAGATGAATCCAATTCTTCACTAGGATCGATATTATTTTGCATCATATCTACCCTTTTTTGGTTGATATCAAAACCAACAACTTTCACACTTTTGGCAAACTCCAGGGCTATGGGTAAACCAACATAACCTAAGCCTATGACAGCTAGTTTTGTTTCTTTATTTTTAAGTTCTTCGTAAACCCCCATCTTAAATTTCTTTTACATTAGTATTTGTATTCTGTTTCAGAAGATTAGCACCTCTTAACTGGTAAATACGCTCAATAATATCAACTACTTTAAGCCCCTCTAAAGCATTAGTTGTTGCTGTGGTTCTGCCTTTTAATGTATCTATAACATTTTCTATAATAAAATGATGATTAGCTGCAGAACCCTTGTAAGGGCCATAATCATTGGGTGGATTTGCCTCCGGCAACTCAGGCATTTCATAACCTTCTATATTACAAATCTCTACCTCATTCATGTACTGCCCACCAATTTTAACGCTTCCATTTTCTCCTATAATAGTGATACTACTTTCCAAATTTTGCCCAGCAACCGCAGTAGAATAATTCAGACATCCCATACCACCTTCTATAAAATCAAAAGATACCAAACCGGAATCTTCAAAGTCTGTTGAATCCTGATGTTTAAAATCATTAAATTTTGCCTGAATATTAGTGATATCACCAAACAGCCAATACATGATGTCGATAAAATGAGAAAATTGAGTATATAATGTCCCTCCATCCAGCTCTTGTGTTCCTTTCCATCCTCCAGTTTTGTAATACCTACTATCTCTATTCCAGTAACAATTCAGCTGAACCATAAAAATATCACCCAGAACTTTTCTTTCTATTATATCTTTAATCCAGACAGATGGTGGAGAATATCTATTTTGCATCACAGCAAATACGTGTTTACGATTTGTTAAAGCATAATGAATTACTTTCTCACATTTTGACTTTGATAAGCCAATTGGTTTTTCCACCACAACATGTCTCCCACTTACCAATACCATTGAAGCCTGATCTGAATGTAAAGCATTTGGCGTACAGATATTAACTACATCAATTTCTATATCTGAAGCTAACATTTCTTTAATAGAAGAAAAGAAAGGAACACTATAATTTTCGATCCCTAATTCCTCTTTTGGTCTAATATCGCAGAGTGCAACTAATCTTCCTTCACTATTGAGGGAAATCATTTCTGCATGTCGCTTTCCAATATGACCACAGCCTATAACAGCGAATTTAACCACTTCAGAACCTGATATATCTTTTTGATTTTCTTCTGTCATGCTTCTAATTTTTGAACTTTATTGCCATCAAATTTATACTTTTCATTACTTTCCTTACAAATTGCTATGCCATTTTCATCAAAATCCAGCCGATGTCCATATTCACTCATCCATCCAATTTGTTTTGCCGGATTCCCAACAACCAATGCATAAGCTGGTACCGTTTTAGTAACAACAGCTCCTGCTCCAATAAAAGCAAATTCACCAATATCATGTCCACAAACTATAGTTGCATTTGCACCAATTGAAGCTCCTTTTTTGACCACAGTTTTTGAGTATTTTCCTCTTCTATTCACAGCACTTCTTGGATTGGTAACATTAGTAAACACCATTGACGGCCCCAGAAAAACATCATCTTCACAAATTACTCCTGAATAAATAGATACATTGTTCTGAATTTTTACGTTCTTTCCTAATACTACCTCAGGAGAAACCACTACATTTTGACCAATGTTGCAATTTTCTCCAATTATGCAATTAGACATGATATGGGAAAAATGCCAAATTTTAGTGCCTTTTCCTATTTCACACCCTTCATCTATTATTGCAGATTCATGACTAAAATACTCCATTTTATTTAACGTATTCATCAAAGTTTTTATGTTCAACCTTATTCAATTCATCTTGAGTTAGGCTCTTAAAATATTCGTAAGTAATTTTTAACCCTTCTGCTCTTCCAACTTTTGGCTCCCACCCCAACAATTTTTTCGCTTTTGTAATATCCGGTTGCCGTTGCTTAGGGTCATTTACCGGTAATTCCTTGTAAATTATCTTTTGAGTTGTTTCAGTTAGCTTAATTATTTCTTTAGCAAAATCTAAAATGGTTATTTCGTCCGGATTACCAATATTAACTGGTAATGAATAGTCATAAAACAATAAACGATAAATACCTTCTATTAAATCATCCACATAACAAAACGAACGGGTTTGATTTCCTTCTCCGAAAACGGTTAAATCTTCTCCTCTTAGTGCCTGACCAATAAAAGCAGGTAGAACTCTTCCATCGTTTAGCCTCATTCTTGGTCCATAGGTATTAAAAATCCTAACTATTCGGGTATCTAATTCATGATAAGTATGATAAGCCATTGTAATGGCTTCCTGAAAACGTTTCGCTTCATCATATACACCTCTTGGGCCAATAGGATTAACATTTCCATAATATTCTTCTATCTGAGGATGTACTTCCGGGTCACCATATACTTCAGATGTTGAAGCAATTAACATTCGGGCATTTTTTGCTTTGGCCAAACCTAATAAATTATGGGTTCCTAATGAGCCTACTTTTAATGTTTGAATTGGGATTTTCAGGTAATCTATCGGACTAGCTGGTGAAGCAAAATGCAAAATAAAATTGATATCGCCATCAATACTAATATGTTCAGTAACATCATGATTAATGAACTCAAATGCGTCTAGCGCTCTTAAATGTTCTATGTTTTTTAAATCTCCTGTTATTAGATTATCCATCGCAATTACATAAAACCCTTCTTTAATGAAACGATCACAAAGATGAGAACCTAAAAACCCCGCTGCACCTGTTATTAATACTTTTTTCATCAATTATTTTGTAACCAAAGTTCGACCAATACTGTTATAATAAAATCCGTGTTCCTTCATTTCTTCAATGTCATATAAATTTCTTCCATCAAAGATAACCTTATCGTTCATCACTGATGCTATTTTCTTAAAATCCGGAGTTCTAAAAACTTGCCACTCTGTAGCTATGACCAAGGCATCTGCACCAACAATTGCCTCATCTCTGCTTAAAGCATATGTTATTTTATCTCCAACAATTTCTTTAACATTAGACATAGCCTCAGGATCGAATACTGAAATTATTGCACCTTCTTTTAATAATTCATCAATGATATAAAGGGCAGGTGCTTCTCTAATGTCATCCGTATCGGGTTTAAATGCTAAGCCCCATAATGCTATTTTTTTACCTTTCAAGTCTCCTTTAAAGTAAGCTGCAATTTTAGGAACAATAATGGTTTTTTGTTTTTCATTAACGTCCATTACCGATTCTAAAATCCCAAAATTATAACCATACTCTTTTCCTGTTTTTGCCAAAGCTTTTACATCTTTTGGAAAACAGCTACCACCATAACCAATTCCGGGAAATAAAAACCGTTTACCTATTCGTTGATCGGAACCAATTCCAATTCTTACCATATCTACATCAGCACCAACTTTTTCGCAAAAGTTAGCAATCTCATTCATAAATGTAATTTTGGTTGCCAAAAAGGAATTCGCTGCATATTTAGTCAACTCAGCCGACTTTTCATCCATAAAAATTATTGGATTTCCTTGTCGGACATAAGGTTTGTATAAATATTCCAGAATTTTTCTGGCTTTTGGAGATGAAGTTCCAATTACCACCCTATCTGGTTTTAAAAAATCATCAACAGCATAACCTTCTCTTAAAAATTCGGGATTTGAGACTACATCAAAATCTACTTTAGCATTGTTGGCAATTGCTGCAGTAACCTTCTCTGCTGTTCCAACCGGTACAGTACTTTTGTCAATAATGACTTTATAATCCTTAATGATTTTTCCTAAATCATCAGCAACGCCTATAATATATGATAAATCAGCTGATCCGTCTTCACAGGGAGGTGTTGGTAATGCTAAAAAAATTACTTCAGCTTCTTCAATGGCTTCTTGAATTTTTGTAGTAAATGTTAATCTTCCTTGTTTAATGTTCCGTTCAAACAACGTATCTAAATGAGGTTCATAAATAGGAACTTCTCCTTTTCTCATTTTTTCTACTTTTTTTGCATCAATATCAACACAAACAACTTCATTTCCTGTTTCAGCAAAACAAGTTCCTGTAACTAAACCAACATATCCTGTTCCTATTACTGCTATTCTCATTTTTTAATAAACTCTTTAACGGATTCGGTAATATATTCTAACTGATTTTCATCCAACTCTGTATGCATGGGTAAAGATACCACAGAATTGCACAATTCTATCGTAACTGGATAATTTTCACTTCTAAATTCCGACCTTACATACGCCTTTTGCTGATGTAAAGGAATCGGGTAATAAATCATAGCTGGTATTCCCTTTTCATTAAGAAAAGTAATCAGGTCTGTTCTATTTAGGTTTTTCGTTTTTAGTGTATATTGGTGAAAGACATGAGTTGATTTATCATCAATTACAGGTGTTTCCAATGAATCAATTCCTTCAAACGCATGATTATAATATTCTGCAGCCTTTTTTCTTGCTTCACTATATTCATCCAAATGTATTAACTTCACCCTTAAAATGGCTGCCTGAATAGAATCTAATCTAGAATTTACTCCAATTTCATCATGATAATAACGCTGATACATACCATGATTTACTATGGCTTCTAATCTTTTTGCTAAAGCGTCATCATTGGTAAATAACGCTCCTCCATCGCCATAACAACCTAAATTTTTAGAAGGAAAAAAAGAAGTTGTCCCCACATTCCCTATTGTTCCTGCTTTTTTGATTCTTCCGTCCGAAAAAGTGTACTCTGCTCCTATTGCCTGAGCTGTATCTTCAATTACAAATAAATTATATTTTTTAGCAATTTCCATTATTGCTTCCATATTGGCACATTGTCCAAACAGATGAACCGGAATAATAGCTTTAGTTTTTGAAGAAATAACTTTCTCCAGTTCATCAACATTAATGTTAAATGTATCCCTGTTCACATCCACAAAAACAGGTGTTAGCCGCAAAAGTCCAATTACTTCAACAGTAGCTGCAAAAGTAAAATCTGTAGTAATTACCTCATCACCAGGTTGTAAATCAAGTGCCATTATAGCAATCTGCAAAGCATCTGTACCATTCCCACATGGAATAACATGTTTAACGCCCAAATAGTCTTGAAGTTCTTTTTTTAATTCTTTTACTTCTGGCCCTTTAATAAAAGCAGTTGATTCAATCACTGAAGAAATAGCGGCATCAATTTCTTTTTTTATTTTCTGATACTGACCTTTAAGATCAACCATCTGAATATTTTTACCACCCATTCTTTTAGTTTATTTTTTGAGTTCGCTAAATTAATAAATTCTCTATGATTTATAGCTAACTGATGTTGTTTTAAGGATTTTTTATTATTATAACTATTACATTTCGATTAACTTAACTTTTGAATTAAAAAACTTATAAATAAGAGTATAATCGTAACTTTACATCTCAAACAATAGACTGTAATAATTCTGGTAATTATTCGTTGCTTAAGTATATTAATTTGATGAAATTTTACTTAATAATCGCTTTTTTTTTAACAAGCCTTTTTATAAGAGCTCAGTTTGTTTTGGAGAAACCCGAAATGAAAGATACAGCTTTTACCATTCCTATTTTTACTGCCTCCTATGCATATCAATGGACTACTTCCGAAATGGCTGATCGTTTTGGTGCTAACAGTAATGTAGGAGGTAGTTTTGCTGTTAAAACCAGATCGAATTGGTACTATGGTTTAAAGGGAAATTTTATCTGGGGAGGGAAAGTGAATGAATCGACTATTTTAGATGCAATTAAGACGAGTGATGGAGCGGTTATTGACAATCAGGGACGATTAACCGATATATATTTAGGTGAAAGAGGATCTTCTTTTTTTTTACTGGGAGGAAGAATGATTAACAAATTTTCACCTAATAAAAACTCAGGAATTTTAGTCTATACCGGATTTGGATTTCTTCAGCATAAGATTAGCATAAAATTTAAAGATGATATTTCGTCATTAACTGATGAATATAAAAAAGGCTATGACCGGTTTTCTGTTGGCTATGCAGTTAATGGATTTATTGGATACATGTACCTTAGTAAAAATCGTTTAATTAATTTTTTTGGTGGCTTTGATTATACTCAGGGTTGGACCAAAAGCCTAAGGAAATACAACTATGATACGAAGCAGGAAGATACTTCAACACACACTAATATTTTATATGGAATTAGAATAGGATGGATAATACGTTTAAACAAAAGGCAAACTCAAAACTACTATTACAATTAAGCTTATTTGATATCAGTTAATGTATTTCATTTATAATATAATAATTTTTTTTTATCATTTATCCATAAAAATTGGTTCATTTTTTAATCCTAAAGCAAAATTGTGGATTGAAGGAAGAGTAAATCTCTTTGAGCATTTAAAAGATCTGGAAGATGTCCATAATATATATTGGTTCCATTGTGCCAGTTTAGGAGAATTTGAACAAGGAAAACCGATAATTGAAAACTTAAAAGAACAAGTTGATGAGATTAAAATTTTAATCACTTTTTTTTCACCTTCTGGTTTCGAAACAGGTAGAAAGTATGATAAGGCAGATTATGTTTTTTATCTTCCTATTGATACGCTTGCAAATGCAAAAAGATTTGTCAAAATTGTTGATCCAAAAATGGCTTTTTTCATTAAATATGAATTTTGGTATTACTACTTAAAAGAACTTCATCACAAAAAAATCCCTACTTATCTCATTTCAGGCGTATTTAGGAAAAATCAACTTTTTTTCAAATGGTATGGTGGAGTTCATAAAAAAATGTTACGTTTTTTCACTTTCTTTTTTGTTCAAAATATTGGTTCTGCAGAATTACTGAACAATTTCGGTTACCACAATGTTTGCGTTACTGGCGACACAAGAATTGACAGGGTTTATGAGAACTCTTTAAACCCCGTTAATCCTCCATTGATAAAGAAATTTACTGAGAAGAAAAAAGTAATAATAGCAGGCAGTTCATGGCAAAAAGAAGAAAAAATAATTTGTGAGTACATTATTTCAACAAAAAAAGATTTTAAATTTATTATTGCCCCTCATGACATTAATCCCAATCATATTAAAGAAATTGAAACCCTTTTAGGTGATAATTATATCAAATATTCTGACGCTACTTATGAAAACATTGCTTCTTATAAGACACTAATTATTGATAATATTGGGATATTAGCCAATACCTATCAATTTTCTGATATTGCTTTTATTGGCGGTGGGTTTACCGGTGCATTGCATAACATTATTGAACCTGCCGGTTTTGCTAATACTATTCTATTTGGACCAAAACACGAAAAATTTCACGAAGCAGAAGATTTGCAAAAATTGAATGCTGCTTTTGAAATAAAGGATACTGATGATCTAATTGCTATTATCAATCATTTGATGTTGGAAAATAATCTTGAAAAATCTCAGATTGCTGCCTTTAATTATATAAAAAATGGTACGGGAGCAACTAAGTTAATTTTAGAGGAACTCAAACTGTAGTATCTATGTTGAGACTACTCATGCCTCGCTCCCTTTAATATTCTGAAAACATGTAAAACTGCAGGAAAAATTG
>CAYRAD010000060.1:0-9788 GCA_964422135.1 uncultured Vicingus sp. | reverse complement strand
CTGGTCCTAGTTGGAGTGTAATTGATTATTATGGAAATAAGAAGGTGGCTTATGAAGTAGTGAAAGAAGAGTTTAAATAAAGATAGATGTCAGTTTGATTTTAAATGTTTGTTCTCGATACATCACGCTTAAGCGTGACACTCGAATTGACAACATTTAAAATTGTATCGAGAACAGTATCTTTCTAAAAAAAGTCCGACATAAATGAAATAATCAAAATGGTGGATTGGATAAATCCCATGCTACTGCATGTGAGAGGGATGATTTCTCACAAAATTATTACTTTTAAGCGTTGAACAAACTAAAGGCACATTACATATAGTAGCGTTAAATCCAATCAGAAAAATGTCATCCTCTTTCCAATTTAAACAATTTACTGTACAACAAGATATCTGTGCCATGAAGGTTGGTACCGATGGTGTATTGTTAGGTGCTTGGGTAACAGCTAAGGAAGGAACTATTTTGGACTTGGGTTCGGGAACAGGTTTAATTGCATTAATGCTTGCACAACGCAGCAAAACGGCAACAATTGATGCCATTGACATGGAAGAAAGTGCCTATTTACAAACCATACAGAATATAAACGAAAGCCTTTGGAAGAACCGAATGAATGTTTTTCATACTTCCGTTCAAAAATTTATACCCGATAAAAAATACGATTTAATGGTATGTAACCCGCCTTATTTTATCAATTCTACCAAAGCACCGGAACAACAAAGAACTACAGCAAGGCACAACGATACACTTTCTCATGTAGAGTTAATCAATGCCGTTAAACGACTCTTAGATAAAGAGGGATTATTCGCACTTATTCTCCCAACTCTGGAGGCTGAGTTATTCATTGAAGAAGCTTTACAAAATGAAATATACCTCACCCGAAAATGCACGATAAAACCCAATCCAAACAAAGCTTCTAAAAGAGTTTTAATGGAATTTTCTTTCCTAAAAAACAGTGTTAAACATGAAGGTTTGACAATAGAAACTGAAAAAAGGCATCAATACACGAAAGAATACATAAATTTAACCCGTGATTTTTATTTGAATTTTTAGAACTTACTAGGTCATGCTGAATTTATTTCAGCAGCTATGAAAATAAACAACCAGACCTTAAAACAAGTTCAGGTTGACGATACAAAAAAACAGAATATGGCAATAGACAATTATCAAGGGAAAAAATTTTGTGGCGACAACAGCTTTAAGGTTGACGATAATTTAACCGTTGAACAAGCTCTACAGCTAAGTATTAACGATAAACCATTTACTGTTACCATGCGAACTCCCGGTAATGATGTTGATTTAATTAGAGGTCTTTTATATTACGAAGACATTTATAAATCAACTATTCCGATAGAAATTGACATCAAAGAAAATAAGAACAACGGAATTACCGAGGCCAACATTCAGCTTCCGGAAAATTTATTGGGAAATGGTTATTTGAACAGTAGAAGTATTTTGTCCGTTTCTTCGTGTGGTATTTGCGGAAAAAAAGAACTGGAAGAAATAAAAAACAGTAGTAAACTAGAAGAAAATAATACCTTAAACATCGATCAATTATTTAAGATGTTTGATGCCATGAAAAAGGGTCAACCTACATTTCATCAGTCAGGTGGTTCTCATGCAGCTGCGGCATTTAATACTAAAAGTGAATTGTTAGCTATAATGGAAGATATTGGAAGACACAATGCTGTTGATAAAGTTATTGGTCATCTAATTAATAGCAACAAGATAAACGAAGCAAAATGTATGATTATCAGTGGAAGGATTTCTTACGAGATTGTTTCAAAGGCTTTTGCCGCAAAAATTCCGATATTAAGTGCTGTGTCAGCTCCATCTACTCTGGCAGTCGATTTTGCCAAAGAATTGGGAATTACGTTGTTGGGATTTTGTCGTGAACATAAAGCAACCTGCTATTCCCATCCTGAAAGAATAATGCCCTAATTTTACGTTAATTTAATAAATTTACTACTCCCCTTTTCGAAAATTCGTCACCACTAGCTGATTGGAAAATAACAACATATACATAAGAATCTGATTGGCACATTTTCCCGGAATTATTCATTCTTCCATTCCAGGCTTCGTCAACATCTTTGGTTTCAAATATTTTTTGTCCCCACTTATTATAAACCTGAAACAAATACGAATTGGGGTCAGAGAATGTTAGTATGGGTTTAAATTCAAGATTATAATTACCTGTAGGAATAAATGCGTTTGGCACATATATCAAAGGGTCATGCATTGCACACGATTCATTAGAAATACTAGTAGCTTGAGGTAAATTACCGATATGGAGCACAGAATTTTCAGTTGCAATTATTTTATAGCAAAACACTCCATTACCTTCTAATATTTGTGAAATATCGTCTACAATTATTGTCGTATCAGAAAATGATGAAGTGGTGATAACCGGTGAAGCATCCCATTTTCCATTCACTTCTCTAAGTACTTCATATTTTTCTACATTCCCCAGCCAACCCTCGTACTGTGTTATGGTGAGCGTATTAGTTCTTTCTACACTATTCGATTTTACTTTTAACCAAATTGTCCTACCCAAATTGGATGTCAGTTTAACATCACCACAGGAATTTATCGCTTCTACTTTATAGAAGTAATAATTATTATTGGCATCAACATCGTTTTCATCTACAAACTGAACTAAAGGATTCATTCCTGTATAATCTGAAACGGAACCAACATTAGTAAATGGTCCGGCAGAACTTATAGCTCTTTTAATGCTATAGGAAACAATATCAGCAGCTGTATCTACATAAAACTGCAAATTAATTTGTTGCGAATCCACAACTGTTGCTGCATAAAGATAGTTGAATTGTGGATCTTTAAAAAAAGTAAGTGTATTTAAGCTGATATCATTAGAAGACGAACTAAACGGACCAACTCCTCCATTCTCTATTGCCATCACATAATAATTATAAATATCTCCCTGCACAACTCCTGTATAAGTATAATTAGTAGTAGTTGTGGTTCCCGTCAATGAATAGGATCCGCCATTTATACTTATATAAACATAATAAAGGACATCTGTACCAGAAGTAAAATCATCATAAGCATTCCAATGAAGATTTATACTTGAAGTACATGGATCTAAATCGCTCTCAAGAAAAATAGTATTCGTATAATTTCCTCCGGGCGGACTTACCAGATCGCATGCATCAATAGCATAAATACCAAACTCTACTGATTCTATATCAGAGTTGTTATTTCCGGCCGGTATAGTGTAACAATTAGTTGATGCTAAAACAGAATCAATTGTTATACTTTCTCCCGGATTTAAAGGGTTATCAAAATTTATATAATATTTAACAATATCCGGATCAGCAACTGGTTGCCAGCATATTGTTACATTCCCAGCTAAATCGACCGATATACTATCTATAACAGGAGTTGGGGGTGGTAAACCGGTTGTACAGTTTGCAAAACCTTTGATAACTCCTAATAGTAATAATATGATGATAATTAACTTATTCAAAACCAACTTAATATCGCAACTATACTACGTTTAAGACTCAAAATTGTTGTATTAGTTGCTTTTTTCTTTAGGAAATTCCAATTTACCGGTTTTTAATTTATTATATCGATCAACCAAAACAGCCAATAATTTGCTAAAAGAATTCATAGCTCCTTTTGTAGCATCACTTATTTCTGCACCTTTTAATTTTAATAATAAAAACCCATACAGGGCCAATAAACAAGTGTGAATTTCATTGTGTGCTTCTCCTCCCGATTTAATATTAAAATTATTGATATTGTCTCGTGTGGCAATGTAGGCTGCCTGATAATCACTATCCTGAATTGTTGTTAACAAAGAATTATGAAGGTTATTCAGTTCTTCAATATATTTGAGGGTAAAACTTAGATGACCTTTATCTGAAATTCCTTCTTTCATCATCTGTTCGATTAAATTCTGATACCAGAATTTAATCGAATATTGCGTTTCCTTATCCGTTTCAAATTTTGAAATAACCAATTCAGTTATCTGCCCTAAATCAAAATTATTTGAACGTATAATATCTTCAATTTGCCACATGTATAAAATATACTCGGCAACATTTGTTTTTTCTTTTTCTTGTGCAATTAACATAATTACTTATCCTTCTCTGCTTTCTCTCCTTTCTCCAAATCATATTGTTCATTTAAGCCATCGACTACTTCTTTGGTAATGTCTATTTTATCGTTATACTCTAATACTATATTTCCCAATTGTGACGCTCCAATAATGATATCATATTTCGATTCTTCATTATGTTTTTTAATGTAATCTTTAACTTTTTTTTGAAATTCTTCATTCAATTTTGCTTCTTCATTCTGAAATTTCTGGGTAAAATCATCTTTTAATTTGTATAAGCGTTGTTCTTCATCAGCTAGTTCTTTTTGGCGAGTCTGGCCTTCAAATTGCGTCATAGTTGGAGCTTTTTTCTGGAATTCCATTACTTTTTTCTCAAAAGCAGCAGACTTTGTTTTAAGTTCCTTGTCGTATTTTTTTTCTCTTGCTTTTAGCTTATTAATTAATTCTTCGTATAATTTATAATTCTTCTGCAACGAATCAACATCCAAATATCCAACAACAGAATTAGTGTCTTTTAGTTCATCTGTAACTTTTTCAATTTCAGGTGAATCATTGTTTAATGTAATCTTATCATTTGTCGTTTCTTTTCCCGAGAACTGCAGATAATATAATATAGCAACCGCTATAATTAATATGGCATTTAATGTTAAAGAAATGTTTTTCATACGTATTGATTTAAATAATATTCCCATTACGGTTCACTTTTGCAAAAGTGAGCAATATTATTAATAAAAAATACCTTGAATTAAATTAATTCGAGTTGTAAGGAGGTGTTACTGATAAACTCAAATGGCAGATTAACCATGCAAGCAAAATCTTCACCTATTTCTTTCATATAATCATCTTCCATAGCAAAATGCCAGATAACATTAACATCGGCACCAGCATTTTTAAGGTCGCTTAATTTATAAAGAATAAATAAAATTCTTTTCGAAGAAAAAATATTAAAATACTCCAAATCAAAAACAAAATCTAATCTTTGATTTTCTTTTATTTCTATTCTTTCAAGCCAGTTAATTAATGGAGTATAAAAACTATCCACTTCCGAAACAATCGATTTCCCCTTGATTATAAAGTGATTAGTATCAAGATTAAAGATAACTTCCGGTGAAACTTCTGTTGGCTCTATTCTTATTTTTTCCATCTAAGTTTAAATTGGAAATTAAATATCTGATTTTTTTTTTAACATTTATAATATTTTATACGTATCGGCATTTTTATAAGATAAAATTGATGTTATAATAGACTAAACTTTTGATACTTATAAACTTTTCATTTCTTTGAGCTTACTGGCTTGTCGCCTTGAGATTTCTACCTGCTCACCATTTTTTAATTTCACCATTAAACCACCATTAAACCAACTTTCAATTTTATCTACCCAACTTAAGTTGATAATGAATTTTCGGTTAGCTCTGAAGAATACATTTTCATCCAATCGTTGTACTAGATTATTTAGGGATTTAAGTATTAATGGTTTATTGTTCTCAAAATAAACTCTTACATAATTTCCTTCCGATTCAAACATTGGAACATCCGCTAATTTAACAAACCAACATTTTTCGCCATCCTTTACAAACACAAGATTGGATAAACCTAATTTATCCGATTCAGGCACAAGATCAATTGCATTTTCTTTTACTTTATTGACAGCCTCTTTTAATCTTTCGGGCTGAATAGGCTTTAACAGGTAATCCAACGCATTTACTTCAAATGCTTTTAAGGCGTATTCATCATAAGCAGTTACAAAAATTACATGTGGCATATAATCCAGTTCCTCCAGCACTGCAAATCCGTCTTTTCCAGGCATGTGAATATCCAGAAAAACCATGTCCGGTTTCAGTTTATCAACCGATGTTATTGCAGATTCAGCACTATCACACTCATCTACTACCTCAACATTTGAAATATCGCTTAATAAATTTTTTAGTTCCTCTCGTGCCAGCCTTTCATCATCAACTATAATCGCTTTCATCTCTTTTATTTTTATAGGATTGTTTTTTTAGGTATAATAAGCGTTGTTTTTACTTTATCATTTTCATTTTTTATTTCAAAACTTGCTTTTTCTCCATATAATAGTTTAAGTCTCTGAACTGTATTTACAATTCCAAAACCGGTATCTGAAAGTTCAGCCTGTTTATATTCTCCAGAATTGTAAATAACAATTACCAATTTTTCATCCACTATAGATGTATTTATTTCAAGCCTTCCTCCTTCAGGTAATTTTGAAGTACCGTGCTTAATGCCATTT
Organism: uncultured Vicingus sp.; assembly: GCA_964422135.1. Classification (GTDB taxonomy): domain Bacteria; phylum Bacteroidota; class Bacteroidia; order Flavobacteriales_E; family Vicingaceae. Next base: position 3,459 of record CAYRAD010000060.1, on the reverse strand, counting down.
TCCACTAATGTTTGAATCATTAACGGTGGAACCAGAAAATTTTCTGACTCCATTTCAATATTTTTTGTAATTATTAATCTCTCTTCAAATCTGGTTTTTTCCAAACTTAAATAATCATTAACCAGTTTCATTTCTTCATTTAAAGGAATTACCTTTTGTTTACCCATAAGTAAAGAATTTCTGAGCACATTAGATAATTGGGTTATTGCTTCTTTAGCTAAAGTTGGATTTTCGTTAATTAATGCCCTGATACTATTCATGGAATTAAAAATAAAATGCGGATTTAATTGTGATTTTAGCTTGTTCAACTCAATTTCATTTTTAGCCGCCTGCCATTTTAGGTTTTTAATCTCTTCTTTTCGATAATTGGTAATAAAATGAAATAAAAAGTAAAGTAAGGACCATATTAAAAAAATAAAAGTCCAGTTCATAATATCTGCAAATGCATCTATAAATCTAAATCCATCGAAACTTTGTAGGATAATTATTTCAATTATTATTAATTTAAGTAGATACACCACAATACCTGCAATAATATTTCCTAATAATATCCTCGGAATTAAACGTGGTATATTAAACCTCATCCAGTTTAGCCTGATGATAAACATCCTGAATCCATGCGATACAGATAAACCAATTAAATAAATAGCTAATAAACTGTAAACTAACTCGGCACTTAGATTATTACCTGTAAGAATATTGAATATGGCAATAAAAACGACATAGATTAGCCAACCAGCAATTTGAGAAAACCAATATAGTTTTTTTTTATTGAGCATGTAATTTTAGTTTACTGGAGCTGCAATTTAATATTGAAAAACTAAAGTAACCATTTGAACCTGAACAACAAATTGTAGCTTCTATTTAGTTTGCCCTAACCAGGCTTTTCGTAGCATTACCTGTTGTTCGTTTGCTTTATTATTAAATTCAAGGAAAAACTTCTTCTTCTTTTCAACTGCAATTGCTTTTGCTTTTAATTTGACGTTCTTCATTTGTCCTTTTTTCCTTCTGGCAACAACAATTTCTATTTTTTCTCCTTCTTTAGTATTCTTTTTAAAATCAGATAATTGATCCTGAATTTTATCCATTATCAATTCAACTCCATTAATTGAAACTAATTCATCATTGGTTTTATAAGCTAAAGATTTTCCAAATTCGTCTAAATTTCCGGTATCTGAAATATATAAGCGTTGCGATTGGGAATTAAAACTAAGCAAAGCTCCTCCCAAACTTATTTCCTTTACTTTGACATCTTTTTTAAAGATAATGCCAACCTTATCAAACAGTTCTTTAAAAGGCAATTCTTTTTCTCCCTCTACATAATTGGTAAAAAACTCCCTTATTTCAGGTGATGTTAATTCAGCAATTTTATCAAACAACTCATTATCCTTAAATGACTTATCTTTCCCATAAGTTTGAGATAATTTACTCAGTAAATCCTTCATCCCCATTTTTCCTTTTGATTGTTCTCTCAATAAAATATCCAAACACATTCCAATTAAAGCTCCTTTTTGATAGACATTTGCATATTGGTTTTCATATTCATCTAAACAACCTTTGCTCATTTCTGTAAACGGAAGGTTATCCTTAAAATGATCTGCACCCATTAATTTTTCCTGTATTACCTGAAGGTAGGCTTCGGGTGTTATCAAACCTTCATATACCTGAACATGTCCGGCAAAATATTCCGTTACACCTTCATAAAGCCACAAATGCTCTGACATTTTGGGATGGATATAATCAAAATCACCTATTTCCTCAGAGTGAATACTTAGAGGTGTTACTATGTGAAAAAACTCATGAGCTGCAACTCTTACCATAAAGCCCGATAATTTATTGGCTGGCATATCAGGTAAATAGTAAAAGGATGAATAGGAATGTTCTAATGCTCCGCTTCCTCCTGAACCACTTGCTCCTTCATATAAATAAATGATAAAAGCATATTTTTTTACAGGTAAAGTTCCTCCTAAATATTTTTTTTGAAGCTCAAGTATCTTCCCTATATCTTTTGCTATTTCAGAGGCTGATACTTTATGGTTTTTAGAAAATACCGAAATTAATACATCTGCACCACCAATCTTTATTATTGTAGTATCTGGAACATTATACATAATAGGAGAATCAACCAAATCCATGTAATTATCGGTGGTAATTTGATCTACATTACCCTTCGAGCTAATTGTTGTTAATCCTGTTGAAGCATAAAAATTTTCCGGTTTGGTAATATTCAACTCATATTTTAGGTGTTTCATTCCATCGAAATAACCAAAAAACCCATGGTTGTTCAATACAATATTTTCATCTTTTTCAATATTGGTACCACCCGGTTCAAACACCAAATGATCTACCTTTGCATCCCAGGTGTCTTCAACCCAATAGCTAATTTTTGCCATTGTTTTTGCGTTATCTATCTCCCACCTGTTTTTGTCCAATCTTGTAACACTTAAACTTAATCCATCTTTATCAAATGCCTCAAAATCCATAACATATTGACCAAAATCGTATATTTTATAGGTGCCGGGCACAATTTTAGGTATATTATAAATTATTTTGTCCGATTTGATTTCAGGAGTTTTAAGAGTTACCTGTAATAAATCGCTATTCACATTGTTTAAATCCAAATAGAATTGATAGTTGTCCTGTCCCTGTGCAAATAATCCGACAAAAGTTAATGCTAAACCAATAAAATATTTCATGTTTTTTTATTTATCTAAACAAATGTATTTATGTTTAAGATAAATTTGAGTAATTTTTACATCAATGGTAATTTTTGCCCATTAAAGGTTTTTTTATGAATTATTTAGCTCATTTTTACTTATCCAATTACGATGAAAACCTAATCGTAGGCAATTATATTGCTAATGATGTAAAAGGAAAAATGTATTTAAATTATCCCAAAAAAATTCAAAAAGGAATTTTATTACATCGGAAAATTGATTCATTTACTGATCAACACCATATCGTTGAGCATAGTAAAAATCTAATAAGAACTCACCAAAAAAAATTCACTCCTGTAGTAATGGATGTTTTTTATGATTATTTTCTGGCCAACTTATGGTATCATCACTCTAATGATGATTTAAAAGAGTTCACTCATTATGTTTATAAAGTACTTTTTAAGCATCTTATTCACCTTCCTTTAAAAAGTCAGGTTAGATTATCTTTTATGGCAAAAAATAACTGGTTATATAATTATAAGGAAATAACTGGAATTAACAACGCATTAACAGGAATGTCTAAAAGAACTTTGTTTGATAACAATATGATGAATGCCCACCTTGTATTAACAGAATACGAGAATAATCTAAAAAAAGATTTTGAACTTTTTTTCCCGGAAATTAAATCCTATGTTCATTCGCAAATAAAAAAAGGAACAGTTTAACCTGCTCCTTTTATAAAATAATTATGTCTCGTCCTGAAATAGCGATACATTAAAACAATCGTGTAATGGGAACATCA
>CAYRAD010000059.1:0-9845 GCA_964422135.1 uncultured Vicingus sp. | reverse complement strand
TTAAGTCTAAAAAAAGTTTAGGTTCTTTTTGTTTCCCAATGGTTTCAATTTTTTTCATAATATTTATATTAAATTAATTATGGAATAAAATTATAAACCAAACATTACTTTAAAGTATAACAACTTTTAAGAATAGGTTATGAAATAAGGGTCAAATAAAAAATTAATGTATCTATATTTAATGATTACAAGCTCTTAAATGATTTATTTTTAAGTTTAATTTTCAAGTCTAAAAAAAGACATCGCAAGGTCTTATAAAGTTGATTATTTGTATATCCTTCTAATTCCGATTTCCTAAAAAGCTTACTATTTTTAAGAATTAAAGAAATTACCTTTTCTCTGTTCATTTTATATATCTAATAAATTGAAAAAAATCATTATTAAAATGGATATCACAATCATTAAAAAAGTGATTTTATAAACTTGTTCAATAGTCTCTATTTTTAATATTTTTTTTATTATTTCAATCATTTAATTCTACAATTTTTACTTTTTAATTATTTTAAATTCTGTTCTTCTGTTTTTTGCACGACCTTCCTCGGTATCATTTGTAGCTATGGGTTGTTCAAATCCATGTCCTTTAAAATGAAGTCGATTTGCAGCAATTCCATGCTTAATCAAATAATCAACCACGGATTTTGCTCTAGCTTCGGATAAGTTTTGATTATAGGCAGCACTTCCTACATTGTCTGTATGTCCAGAAATTTCAATAGTCATTTCTTGATTTTTAACTAATAATTGAATTAGTTTTTCTAATTCTGATCTTGAGGCATTTTTAAGAGAGGCCTTATTGTAATCGAAAAATATATTATGGAGTACAATTTTTTTTCCTATCTCTAATTTTTTTAATGCAATATTTTTTATTACCTCTTTAAAAGCAGCCGAATCTGGTAAATTGATGTTTTCTGATTCAAATAAATACCCATTTGCACTTACATTAATACCATAATTCTTACCTGAAGGCAAGGATATAAGATATTTACCAGTACTACTGTTAGATTTAAAATTTGCTATTACTTCATTTTTATCATTATCTATCAATTTTATATTTGAAGCTAATGGCATATTAGTTTCATCATCAGAAACTATTCCTTTTAAAAGGGTTAATTTTGGTCCAGTTTCTTTTTTACTTTTAGGGATAAATGTTATTTTAAAAATATCTTTTCCTCCAAAAGAGCCCTTCCTATCCGAAGCATAATACGCTATTTTGCCACTTGCCTCTAATACAAAAAACAGGTCATCTCCTTTTGTATTAATGGGCTTTGAAACATTTTTAGGAGTACCCCATTTACCATCCTTTAATGTCGATTTGTATATATCATATCCACCTATTCCACCTTTCTTTTTCGAACTAAAATATAGTGTCTTCCCATCAGGGTGAATAAATACAGCTTCTTCATCTTCTTTAGAATTTATGTTTGCCCCTAAATTTATTGCACGTCCCCATTTGCCATTCTTTTTTTTACACATCCAAATATCACGGCCGCCTTTTCCATTGGGTCTGTTACTTACAAAATAGATAATATTCTCATCGGGTGAATAACTTGCAGACGATTCGTGGTATCTAGTATTAATGGGATAAGGTAATTTGGTTGGGGTACTCCAACTTTTTCCTTTTAATATAGATTGATAAATATCACCTGCTCCAGAGTTGTCATCAATATATAATAATAATTTTTGACCATCATTTGACAAGGCTATATTGGAAGTGTTCCTTTTCTCTTTGTTTATAGTCTCAGATAAGGGTTTTGCTTTTGACCATTTTTTTAATGTGTCATTATACTCACAATACCAGACTTGTTCATATACCTTTTTAGTTTTCTTTTTTGCAGTGCTTGGTCTTTTTGTTGTAAACATTAACATGTTTCCATCAGCAGAGATTACAGGGGCATACTCCTCATTTTTGCTGTTGATTACATTACCCATATTAGTAATAACGACACTATCTTGATGGGGTTGAGCATTACTTGAATAAGAGTGAGTAACAAAAAAAAGAATTGCGGTTAAAATATTGATTTTTTTCATAGAAATCATACAGTTGGAAGAATATTAAATTCTAGATCTACTTTTTAAGAATTGACTAGGGGAAACAAATCGTAAGGAAATTTCAAAGCCTCCATACGATTTTGAAGCAGGACTTAGTTTAGATAAGTTAACATCGTAACTTATTCCTATTGCATAATTAGAATATTCATATTTGACTGTAAAAATCACAGCATCTCCAACCCTATAATATGCTCCCAAAGAATATGCTGAGGCTTTTTTCATTAAAGTATATTTGGAATTTTCTTGCATAATAAATTTGAATGAAGTGCCAACATTTATTTCTTGTAAAACACCTTGCCTTACATAAATAAATTCAGGAACAATTAACATATTTGTATTTGCTACTCCTATAGAAAGATTTCCGTGTCCAACAAATTTTGTGTTTAATTTTTCGGTTGTATTAGCAACATAAGAATAGTTTGGTATACCAAAATGATACGCAGCAATACCAACTGTAGCTTTAATGCCATCATTAGCACTAATGTATCTATCTCCTTTACCATAATCCCATGCTATACCAGCTCCTAAATCTGGGTAAAAAAACGAGTTAGCTGTTGATGTTTCACCAGAAGCTATTGAACTATTAAAACTATAATTAGTGGCATCGTACTGCGAACCCCATTGAAGATTAGAGGTGTTAACTGTTCGTTGACCAAACCCTCCAATTAACCCTAACGACAGCTTATTATTTTCTGCTACTTTAAGAATCCCATTCAAAGATAGTAATGCTAAATTTTTACCCACTTTTCCAGCACCAGCTTTATCACTTAAAACTTGAACACCTAGTCCTAAGTAATTAGTACTCCATCTTTTATGATTTATTGCAAACTCACTAGATACAGCATAAGTAACAAATGGTGATGTGACACTACTCCATTGATTTCTGTAGTTCATAATGATACGAATGTCATTATGTAATGCTGTTTGTGCTGGATTGATAAGTAATGGTGTTTCATTATATTGCGAAAAATGATAATCCTGAGCTTTCAGTTTATGTTGAAATAGTAATATTAAAATGACCAGTAAGTTTATGCTGTTTAATAATTTTATTTTCATAATAATTTATTTTAATGGTTTATTTAATAATGCTAACACTTCCTTTTTTTGTAAGGCTTATTTCTGAATTAATTAATGAAATAGCTAAATGATAAACAAAAACAGCACTATTGAGAGGTTTTCCTTTATATGTACCATCCCAAGAGTTATTAATATCATCAGATTCAAAAACTTTCTCTCCCCATCTATCAAATATCTTTATGTTAAAACTTGTTACACAAGTCGGGTTGATTTTAACTTTTAATACGTCATTATTCCCATCTCCGTTTGGTGAAAATACGTTCGGAACAAATAGTTCTCCACATTGGACATCTACATTTACATCTACACATTTAGTATCAGTACAACCATTTGGAGCAGTAACATCAACGCAGTAGTTTGTTGAAAATAGTGGGCTAACTATAGTTGCTGCACAGGTATCACAGGATAAATATGTTGATGGCGACCAAAGATAAGTACCTCCTCCAGAAGCAGAAAGGGTAACGGAGGAACCTTGATTAATGGTTAAATTATTGGTTAAATTAATTATAGGGTTTGGATTTATGGTTAAGTCAGTAATGATGGTGTCACAGTTGTTTACAATATCAGTAAATATGCCTGTGGTGGTGTAGGTGTTGCTACCTACGGTTACACTAAAACCTTCACATTCGTTATAGACATTGGTGGTGGTATTAGGAATTGTAATGGTTAAATTGAGTGTTACAATACTGTCGCAGCCTTGCCAACTTCCTCCAAAAATAGTGTCCGTAGGTGTGTTCGTACTACTGGTATAAGTATTGCCGTCTATCCAAGTAAACGAACCACAAGCAGTTTGTACATCTATACCAGTTGCTGCTGAATTAATCGTTAAATTAAGCGTTACAATACTATCACAACCATTAGCTGCTCCGCCAAAAATGGTATCAGTTGGCGTGTTGGTACTTGCTACGTAGTTATTACCATCTATCCAAGTGATGGGTACACAAGAGCTAATGACATCTGTGCCTGTTGCTGCTGAGTTGATGCTTAAGTTAGTAGTAACAATACTATCACAACCATTACTTGTTGCCAACGTATCTACGAAAACACCAGTAGTGTTATACGTATTTGCCCCAACAGTAACACTAAACCCTTGACAGCCTGTAAAGTTTTGGGTAAATGTAGCTGTTGGATTTACAACAATTACTAAAGTTGTGTCATCTGTACTACTACTATCTGCTACTTGAAGTGTTATATTAAAGGTTCCTGCATTAGTAAAAACTACTGTATGAGGCCCTTGTGTGGTGCTAGAACTAGGGGTTCCACCATTAAAACTCCAATTCCAACTAACTATTCCGCTTCCTGTACTGTTATCTGTAAAAGTTATGCTACTTCCTTGGCAAATATTTGTTGAGGATGCAGCAAACGAAGCATGTGGAGCAATACAAGTTGTGTCTATTGTAACAGTAATAGAGTCTGTATTTTGGCATCCAATAGTGTCTGTTACTGTAACAGTATATGTTGTATTATTAGCTGGTGTTGCTGTAACTGTTGCAGTTGTATCATTACTTAATCCGGTATTTGGTGTCCATAAATATGAATTGGCGGTTGATGTTGCACTCAAGTTGGAAGAACCACCGATACATACATTTGTATCTCCAATAACAGATACAGTTGGGTTAGGATAAACAGTAATGTAATTTGGTTTTATTAAAGTATCTGTTTTACAGCCTTTCGTAACAATTAATGTTACATCATATTGACCGGGATTAGCATAACACACATTGGTAGGATTCTCTAAAGTGTCTGTTCCTGCTGCGAATGTTGCACCTGGAAACAACCATTGGAAGTTCATTGAAGCAAATGCGTACCCATTATGCATAAGAGTACTATCATTGTAAAATGAAATACAAGTGTTGGTGCAAATGGTGGTATCACTACCATGAAAACGTGTTTCAACGGGGTTTGCAGAGGTGCAAATTAAAGAATCACTAAGCAATACAGGGTTAACAGGAATGTTAAAATTTGAATAATTAAGAGAGGGGGTTGAAACAGATAAGGATAGTGGGCTTGGAGTTGCGTTAAATGAATGGTAATTAGGAGATGAAACACCGTCATAACAGGAAGTATATCCCGATGTATCAGTCCTCACCAAGTATGGACTATAAGAATTTCCGTAGCTTCCTGTATGCCCAAAATTGAATAAAGTAGAATTGCTTCCACAAATAGTTTGAACAAAACTTTCATTATTACAACCATAATACTGTTTTTCCCATATATGAGTTCCATTTTGTGTGAATTTTGAAAGAGTAGCTCTAGTGAGGGGAGGCGATGGATATGGATCTAAGAAGATACCTGGTAGATAGATATAATTGCTGTCGTTAGATAATATTGGTTTACCTGATGTTGATGTTGGTATACTTGATGTTTTAGCCCAAATGAAATTATAGGAAGAATCTAATTTTATAACTGCTTGAGTATAAGAAAGTCCGACATCAACAAGACCAGTCATAACAAATTCATTATTTGGAAGACTAATAATATCTTTAAATGAAAGATGGGTGGTATAATTGTAATAATTACTAATAACTACAGCTCCACTAGAATCTAATTCTGAAATTACACCTCTATTAAGCGGATTTAAATAAGTAAGTCCTGTTATTAAAATATTCCCATTAGGAAGAACTAGACATCCTTTATTAAATAAACCTCCACCTGAAACAGAATATTTTTTTTCCCAAATTAAATTTCCAGAAAGAGTTAATTTCACAATCAAATCGTTTGCTGCTCCATCAGATTGATAACCTATACAGTAAATATTGCCGTTTTGATCTTCCTCGACAAAATCAAATCCTTCTTGATTTATTATTGATTTTATTGATTTTGACCATATTAAATTACCATTAATATCAGTTTTAATAACACAGCCGTGTCGTTTAAACCCATTAGAATCATTCGTGTAATAATGTCCAACTGCAATTAAATTCCCATCAGATAATAATCTAATTGCATTGAATTGATACTGAGCACTTAGAGAATCATTGTATGATTTTGCCCAATTTACGTTACCTAAACTATCTAAACTATATATAAGGCCACCCCACGTAGTAGATGTTTGAACATCTCCACAAATAATAAATTCATTAGGAGATATTTTTATTACGTCACGGGAAAAGCTCCGATTAAATCCATTAAAAATGCCATTTGAATAAGCTTTTTGAAAAAGTGTTTGAGACAAAGAATTATTTATTATCAACGTAAAAGGCAATATAAATAGCACTATTATTTTAAGCTTTATTAATTTCATAATATTATTGTTTGATAAATTTTGTAGTAGAAGTTGTTTGATTTGACTTAATAGTTATATAATAAACTCCTTTTGGGATAGATGATATGTTGAAGTGAAAAATTACGTTTCCAAAAGAAGTATTTTCTTCTTTTTTAATTGTATTTCCCATTGCATCAGAAATGACTAGTGTAAAATTCTGATTTTGTTTTAAATCAAGTTTTATATAAAGAAAATCGGTTGCTGGGTTTGGATAAATAATAAGTGTAGATAAATTACAATGGGCAACTGAAATGATTTTAGAAGTTTTACTTGTACCATCGTAGTCTGTTTGTTTTAAGCGATAATAAAAAACAGTTTCTGGTTTTTGGCTTCTAGTTTCTAGTTTGTCAGTAAAAGAATAATTTTGAGTACTATTTGAATTTCCAGCTCCTTGTTTAGTTCCAATTGGTTCAAAATTTATCGCATCAGTACTTCTTTCTATAGTAAAATAAGCATTGTTTATTTCGGAAGCAGTAGTCCAATTTAGTAAAACACCGTTAGCTTGACAATTGGCAGTAAACGAAGTTAATTCGATAGGTAAAGCAATTACACTTGATGCAATGGCAAATTGTGAGAACCCACTATAACCTGTTCGTTTGGCAATTAATGGCTCGCTTCCTGTTGAAGCAACATAACTCCCCAACAAACTCCAAGCAGATGAAGCATCTGCCCGTTTAAGTATGGTATTTCCTGCAGCAGCATTTGAATAATTTCTACCATACAGAGTTACATCATAATTGGCTGTTCCTGAATTAGGAGTAATAGTCCACACTCCATCATTGATATTACCTGTACCTGGAACAGTACCCCCACAATTTAAAATAGTGGAATAGCTAGCACTACCTTCAGTTAAGGGTAAACCTGTACCTGCTGGTAAATTAGAAAAATTAACCAGTAAATTACCAACGGTATGTGTTCCCAATAAATTAACTGTAGCTAATTGATAAGAAGTTGTATTTCCGACAGGAAAATCATAGCTTCCACCAGTAGAAAGCAGATTTCGTTTTAAATAACCATCAATATAGGAAGCTGTCCCATAACCATTAACACTTGTCAAAGCAGTATTGGTTACATTAATTTCGTACATTCCGGTATGTACAAGACCATTAGTTAAAGTTAGGACATTGCTTACATTAACGTTATTGTTTACTTGTGTTACACCTGTACTTGTATTATTGATGGCAAGAATGTAAAACGTTTCTCCTCCTGCTAAATTGGTGCTCATTGTTTGAGCAGAAGCACCACTAAAAGTTACCAAACCAAATCGTTCAATAAATGGATCGGCATTGGTACTTGTATCTATCCAATTTCCTTTTAAATCAACACTATACATCCAATGAGAAATGTCTAATCTTGCATCATCTTTTATAATTAAATTTCCATTAATTGTAGTATTGTTGGATAAACTTTTAATATTAGTATTTGATATAATTAAATTGGAGTATGTGTTAGCCAAATATGTACCTCCGTAGGCAATTGCATTAGATGGTGATTTTATTTCTTGCGAAGCCATTCCATTATATTCAACAGTGTTAGGTTCGGCACTTATTCCGCTAAAAATACTTATTCCCGAAGTTAAAAGTTCCCCATCATTGGTAGAAGGAAAAACGTTACCTCCAAATTTAACTATTGCTCCTTTATCGTTAAAAAAATAACTCAATCCAATACCCGAACCGAATAAGTTATTAATGGATGTAGAAGCACTAATACCATTATAATATATTGCTGAATTATTAAGATATAAGTCCCCTCCTGATAAATCATAATTTCCACCGTTATTATAAATAAAAGAATGTGAATATACTGTCGTATTCCCTATTTGTACAAATGAAGACCCGATATCAAATGTGATATTTGAATTAGCACCAGTTGGACCACTAATATTACCATTCAACAGAATATTACCTTGATTACGTATATAGAGTATTGAAAAAGTTGAAGTAGAAATAATGCTTCCATTAATGGTTATAGTACAAGTAGTATTGAATAATGGACCTCCAGCACTTACATTAATATTACCATTTAATATACCCGAGCCGTCAAATCCAGATGTTCCAGCAGCATTTAAAGTAATATTTCCATTATGAATTCCATTATTAATATACGAAGTAATACCCCAAATATTAACATAAATCCCTGCATTAAGTGTAGCTCCTGATTGAATTGTTGTAGTTCGATCTGTAATACTACCTACAAATGTTACGATATGACCTGTTGCAATAACAACATCATCAAAAGAACCAGGTACTCCAGCAGGTGACCAAATAGCAGGGTTATTATAATTACCAGAAGCGATGGATGTTTTTACCACAGCAAATAAGCTGGAATAACTTAAGATCAAGAAGAAAAATAGACTTAATATTTTTTTCATAACTATAATTTTAACTTATACATCACATAATTTTAACGTAAAGTTAATGATTCGTTAATGCTGAAAAATAGTAACTTAATGTGCGTAGTGATTTAAGGAATGAACGTAAAAAATCAGAAGAGATACTATGGTTGTTAAAGAATATCTAATAATGAAAAAGCTTTTTTAGCACCTGTTATCCCTGTTTGAAGTTGCTACATTATAGATGAATTTCATTTAAATACAAAAATTAAAATGCTTAGATTTAATTTATTAAATGTGTTTTGGATCAGTTTTAAGGCACTTCTTTCTATTCTCACAGCAACTCCCACCTCTATAAATAATAAATTTACCTTATTTTGTTTAGCCATTCTGTTTCCTAAACTAAATAAAGCTTTTACATCTGAAGAACCTATCCTTCCGGTAGGAAAAAATACTTTTATGGTTGTATTTTCTACTTGTATTCTAATCATTCATCTTTTGAATTGACCTAACTTTTAAATAATGGCAGTTGTCCGAAAACTGAGGAAATCATTAATCAGGCTGTTAAGTATAGATTCTGTTTTCTATATCTCCCTAGCTATCTTAAAAGAGCAACATACCCCTTTCTCTCTTTTTGTTTAATTTCAGAATGCTCACAATAATCATGGTATTGAATAAAATAGATGTAAATTCCATTAGAAACAACATCTCCTGAAGATGTTTTACCATCCCAACCGATGCTATAATTATTAGATTCAAAAAGTAAAACCCCCTCTCGATTATAAATTTGCATGCTATATCCTTCGCTATTAAAATCAGTCAATCCAACAGGAAAGAACAAATCATTAAGACCGTCTTCGTTTGGAGTAAAGGCATTGGGGACAAATAACATACATAGGTCATTACTTTGAGCACTGGCTATAACTCCAAAAACAAATACACAAACATATAATATCATTAATTTCATACTTTTTAAATTTTTATGACGAAGCTTATTATTACGCACTTTATTTTAACCGTTTAATTTGTACAGCAAAAACAACTAATAAAGGAAGAAGATAATTGTAAACTATCTTCTTCCTTATCCTCCCACTCATAGTCCTATCTATTAACTACAACTACACT
>CAYRAD010000058.1:0-9925 GCA_964422135.1 uncultured Vicingus sp. | reverse complement strand
CAATATCTTGAGGGGATTGTCCCATCCATTCGGTATAAACGATTTGTTGATTTTCTCCAATGTCTGGTATAGCATCTACCGGAACTGGGCTTCTTTCCATCCAGGATAGGTTCCAATTAAATGGTGCTGTAACAATACCTCCCATAATTAATGCCAATAGCAAAATGAAGGTAATTAACTTGTTTTCGAGAAAATATTTTATTGTTTTGTTTAACATGTTTGTTCTTTTTGATGTTGAAAAAATGTCATATACGACAAGTCACACTTCCTTCTCTAAGAAGAAAATATTAATCAATATCAAAAGGAATCAAATTAAGAAAGACTGAATAAGAATAGGAATGTCCTTATCAGGTAAAGGGGTTTTGTAATCTTTATATAAAGCTACGTTTTGATCTGTTACAGGAATTGAAAATAAAATGGCAGCAACATTGATTAGCACAAAATGCTGTTCGGTAGAAATTTTAGAAATGTTTTGCTGAAAATTATCTTGAATCGTTAAATTAATCAATTCGTTTTCACAGCACTTATTTTCAAGTTGATCCGTTTTTTTTTCACATTGCCTCACTTCATCCTCCATTCCACAGCCAAAACCATTAGCATCAATAAGAAGAGCATGTTTAAAAGCATGACCACCACAAAAATGAGTTGCAAAACTTAAATGAGAGGAACTCAATAAGAACAAAAATGCTAATAATATGGATGCTGTTTTCTTCATTAACATAACAAATGTAGGGAAAAATAAATAAATGCGAGAATGACAATCATCAATTTAATTCATAAAAGATGTTAAAAAACATGTTTTATACAGGTAAATGCTATCATTTTTAATGAATATTAAAAATACTAAATTATAAGGTATGATTTATATCATAAAAAACTATCACATGAAAAAAATTATCTTAAATTTGTTTAAACCTAATTTTACAGAAATTAGAATTTCCCATGAACTATAAAAAAAACGAGCTTATAATTGGATTAGATGTTGGTTCAACTACGGTGAAAGCTGTGGTAGTAGATAAAAGCACACAAGAGGTTTTATGGAAGGATTATCAACGGCACGAAACCAAGCAACCTGAAAAAGTATTGGAATTTCTTCAGCTTATCGAAGCTGCTTTCCCAGCGCTGAATAATGAGACGCAAATCTTTATGACCGGATCGGGTTCTGCTAATATTTCACCTTTATTAAATGCAAAATTTGTTCAGGAAGTAAATGCAGTGAGCCTTTCGGTTGAAAAATTTCATCCGGATACGGGTTCAGTGGTGGAGTTGGGAGGCCAAGATGCAAAAATTATCATTTGGCAGGTTGACCCAAAGTCCGGAGAAAAAAGGAAACTACCGAGCATGAACGATAAATGTGCTGGTGGAACAGGAGCAGTTATTGATAAAATATGTACAAAGCTTCAGATTAAAACAGAAGATTTAGTTAATATAAAATACAAAGGCACCAAATTACATCCTGTTGCAGGGAAATGTGGTGTTTTTGCCGAAACCGATATCAATGGTCTGCAAAAACAAGGAGTAAATTCTCAGGAATTAATGGCTTCGCTTTTTGATGCCATTGTTCAGCAAAATCTTTCGGTGTTAACTCGGGGCAATACTTTGTTCCCTAAAGTTTTGTTGTTGGGTGGACCAAACACATTTATTCCGGCTATGAAAGAAGCCTGGGTAGAGAATATTCCAAAAATATGGAAGGAAAGAGAAACAGATTTGGGAGCTTGTAATAATCCCGAAGAACTAATTTACGTTCCTGAAAATGCAGAGTATTATGCGGCAATTGGAGCAGTATTGTATGGATTGGAAGAGCCTGCGAATGTTGGAGTTTATAAAGGAAAAGAAGAATTAGTAAAATTTATAAATGGCGGTAGGTTAGATCATCTTTCTTCGGGTAGCTGTGATAAAGGGCTGGTTAAAGATGTGGAGGAATGGAAAGAATTTAGCCAAAATTATTCTGTTTCTACACCCGATTTTCCAGTGTTTAAAAAGGGAGAAACAGTAGAGGCTTGGCTGGGAATAGATGGTGGTTCTACTTCTACCAAAGGAGTTTTGATTGATAAGGATAAAAATTTGATTGGAGAGGCCTATGGACTTTCTAAAGGAAATCCAATTCCAGACACCATAGAAATGATTAAAAACCTACAGGAAACTGTTGAAAAAAATGGAGCAACATTATCCATTAAAGGTGTTGGGACAACAGGTTATGCCAAGGATATGCTAAAAGAAACCTTTGGTGCAGATGTAGCTTTGGTAGAAACCGTGGCACATGCCGAAGCAGCACTTTATTATTATAAAGATACGGACGTTTTAGTAGATGTTGGAGGACAGGATATTAAGGTTATTTTTATCAAAAATGGTATGGTTAGCGATTTTAAGCTGAATACCCAATGTAGTGCCGGAAACGGTTATTTTTTACAGAATACTGCCGATAAATTTGGCTTTCAGATTCAGGATTATGCCGATGAAGCTTTTAAAGCAGACCTTACACCGATTTTTAGTTATGGTTGTGCTGTTTTTATGGAGTCGGATATTGTCAATTTTCAACGATTAGGATGGCAAGCCAAAGAGATAATGGCTGGACTGGCCAAAGTTTTACCTAAAAATATTTGGTTATACGTAGTTCAGGAACCAAACCTGAGCAAGTTCGGGAAAAACTTTGTTTTGCAGGGAGGAACTCAAAAAAATCTGGCAGCGGTTAAATCACAGGTTGATTATATAAAAGAAAGAGTTAAAGATGCTAAAATAACTGTACATCAATACTGTGGAGTTTCGGGAGCCATTGGTACTGCTTTTGAAGCATTAACTGTTACAAAAAATAAACCGACAACATTTATAGGTTTAGAACAAACCAAACAGTTGACTTACAAAACTACCAGAGATGAAACCACCCGATGTGATTTTTGTAATAACAATTGCCTGCGAACATTTATCGAATCTGAAACACCTTCGGGAAAAGAAGCCCGTTTTATTGTTTCCACTTGCGAAAAAGGTACGGTAACAGACAAAACAGAAATGAAAGCCATTGTAGCACGACAGAAAGAAAAGGCAAGGAATAATCCTAATGTGGTCAACTTTGCTGCCAAACGAGTATTCAGAACATTTAAACCGGAAGTAATTGCAAGGCCTGATTCAAAATTGTTTGCCAAACAAAAATTTATTAAAACACTCGAGCAACGTAAAAAAACAGTAATTGGAATGCCTCGTGCATTAAATATGTTTACTTATGCTCCGTTTTTCAGAACGTATTTTGAGTCTTTAGGATTTAATAAAATAGTATGGTCGCGTTTTACCGATGCCGACATGTACAAAACAGGAAGTAAAAGAGGTTCTATTGATCCCTGTTTTCCTTCAAAAGTAGCTGTTTCGCATATCCACGACCTGATTTTTACAGATAAAAAAGTAGCTTATATCTATTATCCGACACTCATTAATTTGATGGATAATTTTGTAAATACAGCAGGCTCATGTGTCTGTCCAACTGTTCAGTCGGCAAGTAATGTATGTAAGGCAGCATTTACCAAAGAAACCAACGAATTTGCTAAAAAAGACATCAAATACATAGATAATGCCATTAACTTTTTGGAACCGAACCTTGTGGTAAAGCAGTTGTATAACACTTTTGCTCCTCATTTTTCAATTGGGAAAGAAGAGAATGCTCTTGCTGTTAAAGCCGCATTTGCAGCTATGGATAGCTATTTTGATGAGCTGAAAGATAATTCCAGAAAGATATTAAAATCGTTGGTAAAGAATAATAAAGTAGGTTTATTGATGTTGGGGAGACCTTATCACAATGATCCGGGACTAAATCATGGAATTTTAGATTTGATACAATTACAGGGCTATTCTATTTTAAGTATGGAATCGTTGCCGGATAATGAAAAAGAACTAGAAATGCTTTTCGGAGAAGATATCAAATCAGGAAGAATTTCGCATCCAAAAGAAATAGCTGATGTTTATGCGAATGCTTACAGTTCAAATACCAATCTTAAAATGTGGGCGGCCAAATATGCAGCAAGACATCCAAATTTAGCAGTTATTGATTTAAGTAATTTTAAATGCGGCATGGATGCCCCAATTTATAATGTGATTGAAGGAATTCTGGAGGCTACTAAAACACCATTCTTTACTTTTCACGATATTGATGAAAACAAGCCAGCTGGTTCAATAAACATAAGAGTGGAAACCATTGCTTATGCCCTTAAAAAGTATGAGAAAGAACTAATAAGTAGAACAACTAAAGGAAGTAAAAATCAGTTAAGTACTGAATTAGTTTAAATATAAAAACAACTAATGTATGACAACCCTTAACCCCGTAAAAACTGAAAATGAATTTGATACTGATGTTATCGAATTGGAAGCACAATTGTTGGAGAATATCAATAAAATTCAAGCTGAAAGTGACCATTTTGATAAGCCCAAACAATATCCATTTTATGCGGATGAAAGATCCAGCACCACTATTTTATTTGGTGGTTTAACAGAGGCTCACGAGGAGTTGATGTTGAGCCATATGGAATCAATAGGTTACAAGGTTGAACGATTACCTGAGGCTGATTTTGAAAGCATAACTATTGGAAAAGAATTTTGTAATAAAGGGCAATGTAATCCAACCTATTACACCATTGGAAACTTAATAAAATTTTTGCAAAATAAAGCGAAAGAAATAGGGAAAGAAGAAGTAGCGAAACAATATGTTTTTTTTACTGCGGGTTCTTGTGGTCCTTGTCGTTTTGGAATGTATGAGAATGAATACCGGAAAGCTTTAGTTGATGCCGGATTTGAAAAATTTCGAATTATTGTGTTGCAACAAACAGGAGGAATTGATAAAAATGATCCAAACGCAAAAGAACCGGGATTAAACTGTAATAAAGATTTTTTTGTAGGAACAATTAAAGCAATAATTATTGGTGATTTAATTAATGGTTTTGTGAACAAGATTGAACCTTATGAAGTAATTAAAGGTGCTACCAGAAAAGCCAAAGCGGATGCATTACTAATTATGCAAAACTGTTTAAAAGATACCAGAAAAATATACAAGGGATTACAGGAAGTAAAAAAAGTTTTTGCAAAGGTAAAATGTGATTACACACAAATTAAACCGATCGTAAAGATTACCGGAGAATTCTGGGCAAGCATCACTGAATCGCAAGGAAATTACCATATAAAAAAATGGCTGGTAGAAGAAAGTGCAGAAATAAAAATGGAACCATTAACTGGTTGGTTAGAACATTTATTATTCTCAAGAGAAATTAAAGCCCGAGACAGAAGAGGTATTGTTCAGGAAAAACATGGCTTAGGCGAAGGAGCAAATCCTTATAAAAAAGAATTGACTTTATTCGGTTTCCGTAAATTATTGGGGGCTTATTATAACATATATCGTGCGGCATTGGGATTTAAACCCAACAACACGACTAATAACAGAGTGTTGGCTAATTTAGCTCATGATTATTATGACAAACGACAAGGGGGAGGAGAAGCATATATGGAAGTAGGAAGTTTGGTTTACCTAAACAAAAAGAAAGTTGCACACATGTTAATTTCGGTAAAACCATTTGGTTGTTTGCCATCAACAGCTAGTGATGGGGTGCAATCTAAAGTTTCCAGTGATTTTCCTGAGGTTATATTTTTATCTTTAGAAACCTCGGGCGATAGTGAAGTAAACTTTAAATCCCGTGCACAAATGAAACTGTTTGAAGCTAAGCAAAAAGCTAAAAAAGAAGCTGATGAGGTCATAAAAAAGCACAAAATTGACATAGAAAAAGTCAAAAAGTTTGTCTTAAAACATCCAAAATACAGTGCTGGAGATTTTACTATTAAAGGGAAATATACCGGAACAGGTGTAAATTTTATTTTGGACATGCACAAAAGAATGAATAGTCCGGCAGGAATCGTAAAACACCAGATTTCTAAAGTTATTAATAGTAATGATTGAATCATTAAAGCATTAATCATTCAAATAAAATCATTGTGGCTAAAAAATAACTTTAGAAAATTTATTTCAACCATTTAAAAGAATAATTAATTTAAATTTGTCTCGATTTTAAATTCAGAGCAACTTGGTTTAATCATTGTTGTGTAAAAAGAAAAAAGTTAATGCTAAAAAAAATCTCTTTCATACTTATTCTGAGTTGCATTGTTTTTGGATTTAAGCTAAACACCATAGATCAGAATAAAGAATCGGTTTTTGATGGCTATCCGACCCCTACCGATAAAAACATGTTGTTTTATATCCAGAAAAGTTTTAATACCAATGCAGTGGTTTATACGGCTAATATTGATGAAGATGGGAAACTGAACCCTAAAGAACCGGTAAAAGTTTTTTGGAGAAGGTATCAGGAACAGGGACAAATCAGAGAACTAAAATACCTGGAGAAGCATTTTGCATTTGGAGTAAATAATGTTAAACCTATCAAATCGAAAGAAAATGCTTATGTATTTACATTGGTTTCGTTAAAAGGAAAGAAATTATATTTAACACAGGATAAAAACGGGATTCCGTTGGTTTCTACGATTATAGATAACCAGCCTGCATTGCTAAAACGAGTATTTGTTACCGCAGAACATGTTAGTTTATTGCCTAAAGTGTTTTATGTAGAAATATTTGGAAAAGACCTTGAGACTGGTGATTTTGCTTATGAGAAAATAGATAATTAGCATTTAAGCGATAATATTATTTTCAATAGCATAACGAATCATTTCTGCAGTGTTGTTAAACTCCAGTTTTGCCATTATGTTTCTTCTGTGGGTTTCAACTGTTCGTCCACTGATACATAATTTTTTTCCCACTTCTTTATTTGTTTTTCCGTTTGCGATATATGCTAACACTTCCAGTTCTCTTTCCGATAATTCTGAATCTTTGTTATTATCCTGATTCATTAATGAATTAATCATGGTAACAGAAACTTCATTGCTGTAGTATTTTTGACCTTTAGCAACAGTTTTAATTGCCGAAATTAATTCGTTTGTACCAGACTCTTTTAAAACATAACCCAACGATCCGGCTTTTAACATATTGGAGATATAGGTTTCTTCGGCATGCATGGTTAAGGCAAGAATTTTAATAGTATCAAATCTTTCAGAAATTATTTGGGTTGCATCAATACCATTCATTTCAGGCATATTGATGTCCATAAGAACCACATCTATATTTCTAGCGTTTTTCTCAAGATATTTAATAACTTCTTTTCCATTGCTTGCCTCTGCAACAATATCAATACTGGCATTCTTTTTTAACATCAGTTTTATGCCATCTCTGATAATCTGATGGTCATCTGCGAGTAATAATTTTATTGCTTTCATAGTATTATTTTTTAATTGGTTAATGATATGCTTATATTTATTCTTGTCCCTTTTTTCAATTTCTCATCAATTTCAAATTGCCCTCCCAGGTATTCAATTCTTGACCTCATGTTTTTTAATCCAATGCCTCCACTCTTCGGATTTAATATGGTTTGTTTTTCTAATCCAATTCCATTGTCTTCAATCAGGATAGTTAAGGTGTTTTTTTCTTTGTTAATTTTCAAATAGGCAGTGGTTGCTTTTGAGTGTTTAATTACATTTTTTATTAATTCCTGCAGGGTTCTGTAAATACCCATTTCCAGTTCTTCATTAAACCTCAGATGTTCGATATTATGTTGATAAATGAATTTTAAAGTTGAAGCCGAATTAATAGTATTAATAATTTCATTGACAGCATATGCCAGACCAAATTTGTTCAATACCCTTGACATTAATCCATGTGAGATATTTCGTGCTTCCTGTACAGATTCGGTTAACAGCTTTAAAGAAGTATTATATATATTTTTAACATCTTCATCACATTCTTCCATATTTTCACTGATGGCATTTAAATTCATTTTAGCGGCTAGTAGCGTTTGCCCTAAACCATCATGAATTTCCATGGCAAAATGTTCTCTTTCCTGCTCCTGTGCTTCAATTACTTCTCTTATTAAATTAGATTTTGCATTTTTCTCTTCAGTAATATCAAATAGGATTGCTAAAAATTGCACTATTTTTTTATCTTCATTGTATATCGGAGATATGGTACTAAATACCCAGTAATAGGATCCATCTTTTCTTTTGTTTTTAAGTTCTCCTTTCCATGTTTTTCCACTTAAAATAGTGTCCCATAAGTTGGCATAAAAACTTTGAGGATGATACCCTGATTTTAAAATTCGAGGGTTTTGCCCAATCAGTTCTTTTTTAGTATAACCTGTGTTTTTTAAAACATCATTATTAACGTCCAAAATATTCCCGTCAACATCGGTAAACACAACACTAGCAGAGTTGTGAAGGGCTTTTGTTAAATCATCAACACGCTGCGATGCCTTTTTTAAAGCGGTTATGTCTGTAATAAAACTTAAAAAGTATTCAAATTCTTTTTGCTTGTTATATATTGCTTTGGATGTTACTCTACATACAATTAGTCTGCCTGATTTATGGATTAGTTTTGTTTCGAAAGTAAGCTCTGGAGTTTTACCACTTTTTAAATCTAACATTCTTTGATGACTGGCTTCAACATCTTGGGAGTGCGTTATGTCGAAATAAGTTAGCTTCGATAATTCTTTTAAATTATAGCCAATAAGCGTTACCATTTTTGGGTTAGCATCCAAATAATGTCCATCAGCATCAATTCGTACAATACCTTCATTGGTATGGTTAAATATATTGGTCAGGTCGTATTTACGGGTTATAATCTCTTTCTTCAATATTGAATCGTTGATTACTACGGCCAACAAAATGCTTATTTCATTAATTAGTTTTTTATCAATATTATCAAAATAATTTTTTGATTTAGAACCAAAATTTAATGATCCTATGGTTTTATTATTTATTACTATTGGTGATATGTAGTAAGATTGAAGCCCTTCTTGTATATTTAATTTGTCAGATTTTTTTTGCTTTATTTTTTTAATATCACTTACATAAAATGGTTTCTTCTTTAATAAAGTATCAATACTAGATATTTCGCTAAAAGGGATTTCGTCATTTTTATTGATTGTTATATCAGTGTTATACTTAGTTTTAAGGGCTAAAATTTTAACTGTTTTTGTTTCTTGATTTAGCCTTCCTACACTAATTCTGTCAACATCAAAAACATTAGCTGTTATTGCTTTTAAAGCTGAATCAAGTATTTTTTCTAAAGAATTGTTAGAGATAAGTGCTTTCTCAATTTGGTGTAAAGTAGTTAATCTTTTTTGTGTAAACGCTCTTTTTTTCTCAGAATTAATTTTATAGGTAACATCTTTTGCATTAAAAATTATCCCTTTATTTTTATTTCGGATAATGTTCTTTGAAAAAGAGAGCTCCAAGTATTTTGGCGTTCCTTTTTTATCATACACCTTAATGATATCAACTCCTGAGTTTAATGGTTTCATCTCTTCTTGCCTAGCTAGTTGTGCAATTTTTTTAACCTTATAATGGTCAGCAACATCAATAAATTTGGCATTTATCCGATTAATGTTTTTGCCTATCAGTTGATAGGGATAATATTTTAATATTTTTAAGAGGGATTCATTGATGTAAACTATGGTACCTTCTTCATTAATGATTCCAATTATTTCAGAAGAGTTTTCGTTTAATGACAGAAAGTATTCTTCATTTTGTATGAGTTTATCCTGCCATTGTTTTCTATCAACAATAACGGCAACTTGTGTGGCTATAAATTTGAGTAATTCAATGTCGTCTTGTCTTATATTATACTTCTTGTTATAGCTCTGAACCACTAAAGCACCAACAGCAATGCCATCACTTTTTAAAGGTATGCCTACTAAATTTTCTGATATTTTACCTCTGATTATTATTCCATTTTTTTTATGGAAATCTTCATTTTCTTTTTTAGTGTTCAGTATTATTATTTTGCTATTATTGATAATATTTTCGGTAAACCCGTTTTTATGATAAGGAATCCTAAACGAATCTCTTTTAGTGT
>CAYRAD010000057.1:0-9927 GCA_964422135.1 uncultured Vicingus sp. | reverse complement strand
CCTTTTATTGGTTCCACACCAAATATTTTTATCCTCATTCGTATAAACCTCTCCCTTATTACAATCATCATTTATTCCTTTTGTAGCATCATAAACCTCCACCGCTAACGATTCAGTACTAATTCTACTTAAACCTCCACGATGCCCCACCCAAATACCATTTTTATTATCCGAAACAATGCTGTAACAATAATCTGATTTTAATCCATTTGCACTTGAAATATGTATAAAGCTATCCCCTTCTTGTTTATAAACCCCATTACCTAATGTAGCAAGCCATAAATTATCCTTTTCATCGGTTTCTATGGCAATGATATCCATTAGTTGATCAAGGTCAGCGACCATTTTAAAGGATATTTTTCCATCTTTAATAAAGGCCAGTTCATTACTATGGGTACCCATTACGATACTCCGATCTTTTAGTAACTTAATATCATATATAGAATTATGCCTTAATCCTGTTCTGGTATTGTAGATTATAGCTTCATTGCTTATCATATTCTTTTCAATCAACCCTCCCTCTGTGGCTAGCCAAAGGTTGTTATCATAAGCCACCATTTTATGAATATTATTAGCCAGGTAAGATGTAATTACAAATTCCTTGATAAATTTTTCCGTTTTCATATTAAACCGGAACAAACCTTCTCCATCGGTACTTACAAATAATTCATTTCCTTTTTTCAAAATACTGGTAACCGGGGCATCTTTTAAGCCATTCTTTGAATTATAATAATTCCATTTATTTTTTTCTTTTGGTGTTATTTTTAATAAGCCAGCTGATAACCCAAACCATTTGGTACTATCCTGAAACAAGAATGAACGGGTGTCATTTGGAACTTCTTTTACTTCGTGTTTATAAAAAGTAAAAATTTCATCTTTAAGCATAGCTAAACCTTCTCCATAAGTTCCAATCCATGCATTTCCTTCCCTGTCAATTTTGGTTGTTTTGATGTAATTACTTATTCCGTTAGCCTCGCTGTATTGAATAGATTTAATATATCCTTTTTCTTTTTCATTATAAATTAATTTAAACAAACCGATATTTGTAGATACCCATAAGTTGTTATTATCATCTTCTTCAATATAATTAATTGGTTCATTGCCAATTCCAAAAGAGTTATTGGCACTTCTATATTTAGTTTTAATACCATCGGTGAACCTTAATTGGTAAAGTCCATATTCTGCAGTGCCAACCCAATAGTCATTTTTTAAATATTTACTTGAGGTAATACAATTAATTTTTTTTAAATGAAATTTAAGCACTTCTATTTCTTCTGACGGCTCTAATTTTCTATCCAACGACCATAAGTAAAGGCCATTATCTGTTCCTATTAATAAATTGGCATCCATTTTACCGGCAATAGAAGTAATATTTTTTTTATTAAAATACAGGTCAAATTTTTTGACTTCTAATTTTGGACTGATCTTCAATAAATATCCGTTTTGAGAGGTTGCCCAAACATAGTTGTCTTGGTCAACAATAATCCCTGTTATTTTACTGTTCGTTAAGGTGTCAGGAACTACTGTTTCAATAAATCCATCTTTAATCCTACTTATCCCTCCTTTATTATGCCCTAACCAAATAATATTTTTATTACGCTGAGCCGAACAACTTACAAAATTTTCTGCCAATCCATCTTTTGTGGTATAATTCTGAAATGTAATCCCGTCAAATTTAGAAATTCCGTCACCTGTGCCTATCCAGATAAAGCCATTCTGATCCTGATTTAAACTGTAAATGTATTGTTGAGGTAAGCCTTGTTCTACACTGTATTTTAAAAATTGATACGATTGAGCACTTGTTATATTTGCTGACGAAAATATAACAAGCACGATAAAAATATAGATATAAAACCTGATGCTAAATTTCAATTACTTTGATTTGTTTCTTCAAATCTAATTAAAATATATTCATTTTCTCAATAAAATCAATAGGCTACATAGTAATTTTTTAGTACTTTTCGTGCTTCTGAAAAACAGGATAATATTATTATCAATAAAAGTCAATCTGATTTTCAATAAATTTCATGACCTGTCAAACAAAAAGATACTTCACATTAGGAATTTTAAATTTTTTCGCCTTTTTTGTTTTTGCACAAGACAAAATAATTGTCAATACAACTGTTATAAATTCAACAAATAGCGAATATGCTCCTGTTTATTACAATAACGGACTGGTTTTTTCAAGTGTAAGCTCAAATGACGACCCTAATAAATCAATGACAGGATTATACTTTGCTCCCTTTAAAAAAAATAAATTCGGAAAAAAATCTATCTTCAGTCCTGCCTTAAAAACAGGTTTGCATGAAGGTGCAATAACATTTAGTTCAGATGGAAAAACAGCATATTTTACAAGAACACAAAATTCATCAATCGAATTAGCCGATAGTATAACCCAGGATAATAAACTAGGCATTTTTAAGGCAACTTATAATGGTAATGATTGGAGTAATATTACCCCTTGTAATTTTAATACTCCTGAGTTTAGTTTTGGACATCCCAGTCTCACAACTGATGGAAAAAGATTGTATTTTGCTTCAGATATTGAGGGAGGATTTGGAGGAAAGGATATTTATTATGTCGAAATAAAAAATGGAATATGTGGGCCATTAATTAATTTGGGCGAAAATATTAATACTGCAAACAATGAATTGTTCCCTTCTATCACAGATAAAGGAGCGTTATATTTCTCTTCCGACAGAACCGGAGGCAATGGTGGGTTAGATATTTATTCTTCCAGTTGGATGAATAATCAATGGTCTGCACCTAAACTATTGGATAATAGTATTAATTCCGAATTCGATGATTTTTCAATTGTATGGAATAGCAATGGAACCGAGGGGTATTTTGCTTCCAACAGAAATGGTTCGGATGATATTTTTAAAATCATTATTGAATATCCTCCATTTGAAAACTGTGTGGAAATAGAACACGAACAACTGTGTTACGATTTTTATGAAGAGGCCACCGTTTATGTTGATACCGTTGAAATGATTTATGAATGGGATTTTGGAGATGGTTCAAAAGACAATTCTTTAGGGGCTCAACATTGTTATGAAAAAACAGGAAAGTATCACATTCAATTGAGTATTCTGGATAAAATTCTTGGAGAAAAATACAAGGAACTGGCTGCTTATAACTTGGAAATAAAAGAAGTTATTCAACCTTTAATAATAATGCCTGATTCATTTGTAATGGGGAAACCATTCGATATTTCAGTTAAACAAGGCAAATGGAAAGAATATCCTATTGAGAATTTTTATATTGATTACGGTGATGGCACAGTAGAAAAGAATAATGGAAAAGAACACCAATATTCCTCTTCCGGAGAAAAAGTACTTAGCATTTTAATTACCGGACGAGACCCTATAACGAATGAAAATAAAAAGAACTGTTTTTCAAAAACAATTAATATTGAAGCTAAATAAACTCAATTTGACAAAATTATTGCTTATATTATTTTGTATTTTTTCCTGTTTCAAAGCTATGGAATTACAGGCACAAGCTATACCGGCAAAAAACGAAAACATTCCTTTTTTAGTAACTTTTGGAAATAAAGCAGCTATAAGCTGGGGAGATGATGACTTTAATCAAATTGTATTTTTCTCTGTTCCAAAAGAACAAAAAACTCCTTTTTTTATTCGAATATTTGACCCAAACAATGGAGGAAAATATGATGAAAACAGGGGCGGATTTAACTCTACTACTACATTTTCGCTTTATGGAGCAGGTTGTTTTTCCAATAAAGATGAAGAAAACAAAGATCCGATAGGCAACTACAAAAAAGGAAATTTAATCAACTCAAAAACCTTTGGAGGAGAAGGAACTTATGACGACAAATGGTTCACCTTTGGTCCCATAAATCCATTAGAGGGAGAATACCTTCCCGATTTGGGTGGTTATATTTTTAAACTGGTGGTTGATGGTACTTCGGGTGATGACGGAAATTTATACCGTTTATATATGTCGGTAAAAAATAACAACAATATCGCTGTTGAAGGTGGTAATGCATTTATGTACGAATATTCTTTTCGTTTAAATACAAGTAAACAAATTTCGCATTTATATCCTTACATCGACCAATCAACCATTTCCATTAAACAATTTAATTTTGATTTTGACAATGATGCTTATGTTAAGTTAATAGCCATGTCTCACCCCGGATTAAGAGTTGCAACTTCAAATGATGCCGTTTGGGCAAGCAGTTTACACCCCATGCACGAAAAAGACAAAAAAACCTGTTTGGATATACTGATTGTTAAAACAGGTACAAAATCAAACAATAACGTTGTCTTTTATATTGTTAACCAGTTAGACAAATACATGCAATTTCATTCTATACCAATAGGAGCCATTCCTAAAAAAACCATCGGCATAAAACCTGTAAAAAGATAACTAAACATTACTTTTGTAATCCTGATGTACTTTTTACAATGAACGATTTAGTAATAAAAGAAACCTATGAAACTCCAGGCATTAAATTTAGTGCTAAAAATGGTAGTTTAGTAATAGAAGGAAGGTCTTTACCCGAAAATTCTATAAAATTTTATGAACCGCTTTTAAATGCTTTGGAAGATTACAGTACTAACCCGGCTGATAAAACTACTGTGGATTTTAAACTGGAGTATTTCAATACCGGTTCTTCAAAATGCATTTTAACCATACTTAGGCTATTACAAAACATCCATTCGGTTAATGAAAATGTTACCATCAACTGGTATCATGATGAAGAAGATGTTGAAATATTAGAAACAGGAGAGGATTATAGCCGAATCGTTAATATTCCTTTTAACATTAAAGTAATTCCTCATTTGAGGTAATACTTTTGTAGCCCCGGCAGGAATCGAACCTGCATCTATAGTTTAGGAAACTACTATTCTATCCATTGAACTACGGGGCCAAAAGTTTGGCAAAAATATAAATTATGTTTGTTTTAACATTACTTTCAAAGAGTTCTTTATATCTTTATACTTTGTTTTTATACAATGTCTAAATTAGTACTCAGCCTCGAAGAAGATTATGATTTTTTACTTATTGGCATCAGTTGCCATACCAAAGATTACCGCTTGTGCTGGGAATTAAACAAACTTTTAAACTTCGATTTAATAAGAACAGACGATTTGGAAATCAGTACTAAAAACAAAAAAATTAACAACTATTCTTTTTATGAATATATTGATGAAGAAAATTATTTAGAATATTACCTAATCTCGAATCGTGGCAACGATGCTTACCTGATTCCTGAACAAAAAACCGTTGATTTTTTTTTAATGATTAAAGGAAATTTACCTCAGCAAAGATTACAAATACTCATCCAAAAAATCAATTCTTTATCATTAGTATTAACTTCATTTACCATTAACCCTAATCAACTAAAATCAAAACAAAACTTAATACTGTAATGGATTTCAGAAAAACAAAAGTAGTTGCAACAATTGGTCCTGCCACTTCCTCTAAGGAAATGCTCGAAAAAATAATCAAAGCAGGAGTTAATGTTTGCCGGATTAATTTTTCGCATGGCTCACACGAAAATCATGAAAAAGTAATTGATGCTATAAATGAAATTAATAAAGAACAACAATTGTGTACGGCTATTTTAGCAGATCTGCAAGGACCCAAAATCAGAGTTGGGGAAATTAAAAACAATGCTATTACTGTCGTTGACGGGCAAGAAATTACTTTTACCTCAACCCCTTGTATTGGTGATGAAAATAAAGTGTACATCAGTTATCAAAATTTTCCGAAAGATGTTTCGC
Source organism: uncultured Vicingus sp. (assembly GCA_964422135.1). Classification (GTDB taxonomy): domain Bacteria; phylum Bacteroidota; class Bacteroidia; order Flavobacteriales_E; family Vicingaceae. The sequence continues at coordinate 4,171 of CAYRAD010000057.1, read as the reverse complement.
CCAAAGAAACTATTTTATTGGATGATGGTAAACTCAATTTTGAAATAAAAAGCACAAACGCTAAAGATGAAGTTGTTGCAATTGTTAAGCATGGAGGAATTCTTTCGTCCAACAAAGGAGTAAATCTGCCCAATACTAAAATATCGTTACCCTGTTTAACAGAAAAAGATCTGAAAGATTTACAGTTTGCCCTTAAAATGAATGTTTCATGGATCGGGCTTTCATTTGTAAGAAATGCTTCGGATATAATTGAGTTAAAGAAATTAATAGAAGTAGCAAACAGTACGGCCAAAGTGGTTGCAAAAATTGAAAAACCAGAAGCTGTTAATGACATTGATGAAATTATTAATGCAACAGATGCTGTAATGGTAGCACGTGGAGATTTAGGTGTAGAAATTCCTTTTCATCAGGTTCCATTAATACAAAAAATGATAGTTAAAAAAAGTCTGAAAGCTGCCAAGCCGGTTATTATTGCCACGCAAATGATGGAAAGCATGATTGAAAACATTACTCCCACAAGAGCTGAAGTTAATGACGTAGCCAATGCTGTTTTGGATGGAGCAGATGCGGTAATGCTTAGTGGGGAAACTTCAGTTGGCAAATACCCTGTTGAAGTAGTAGAAGCCATTATTAATATTATTAATGATGTAGAGCATGATGATTCTTTGTATTATTTTGAATTTGCCCCTGAAATAAAAAATTTCGACAGATTTATTACCGATAATATTTGTTATAATTCATGCAATGTAGCACAGCGCGTAGATGCTAAAGGAATTGCTACAATGACTTTTTCGGGATATACTGGATTTAAAATATCCAGTTTCAGGCCAAAGGCAAGTATTTTTGTGTTTACCGGTAACAAGACAATCTTAAGTATGTTAAGCTTAGTTTGGGGAGTTAAAACATTTTATTACGACAAATTTGTTAGTACCGATCATACAATTATGGACATTAAAGCAATTCTTAAAAAAGAAAAATGGTTAGAAAAAGATGATTTACTTATAAATATTGCCAGTATGCCCATTTCCGAAAAAGGACAATCAAACATGATGAAACTAAGTTATATCGAATAATAACTAAAAACCCGAAGTAAATTACTTCGGGTTTTTACATTTAAATAAAGTTGTTCATTAGCTTATTTTGCCACAACAAATTTGTTGGTAGAAAGTTCTCTTCCATTTTCATCTTTTACTTTATAAAAATAGACTCCATCAGCAAAATCAGTAACCGATATAGTTATTTTATTAGTGTTAAATGATGAGCTGTAAATAATTTTCCCTGAAACATCTATAATTTCGATACTACTATTATTAGTAAAACCTGTTTCTACAGTTATTTCATTTTGAGCAGGATTTGGATACTCAACAACTCCATTTATAGTTTTTGCTTGTTCCTGAACACTAGCTGTTGGAGATGATTTTTGCCAATCAATGTTATTAACTGTACCATTAGCTTCATAATCCATTTCTACAATAGGAAATTTTGCTGCAGCATCATTTGTCCACCATCTTGCAGTTCTTATAGTATCATACGCAATATCTGATACACCAAACCCTAACCCATTAAGTACAGAAACAGTAGTTGGACTCACAATAGACCACACCCCACTTTCTAGTTGCCAGGTGGTATCAACATCTTCTTCATAAATAATTTGTCTTAAAGAAGGGAATGTTCCGAAAGGAGTTGTTACATTTCCCCATCCATCAATATTACTATTAACTGTAGCTTCTCGTGTAATTTTTAAAGAATCTATAACTCCTTGTGGACCGGGACCATCCAAATCCTGACCTATAGGAAATGCAAATAACTGCCCATTCCATACTCCTCCGTAATTTGTTCCCATTGTTGATGGAAATGTAATAATAGTTGAATAAATAGGAATGATGATTAAATTCCCCTGCTGATACTGAGACATACCAACCATAAACAATCCAAGCGAACTCTTATTTAAAAACATCCATGTACTATCTTGTTTGGTATCTTCCATCCCCACATTAGCAGTAGGAAAATTAGAGCTTCCGGGTAGTGGACCGGGGTTTTTAAAAGAAGAGGTATCCAATCCATCTTCACTTAATGTTGAAAAATCCCATGTCTGACTAGCTCCGCCTGAACCAATTGTAATTGCTCCCGGAATAGTATCATGTGCTTGTTCAACAACATCTCCAACACCAACAACATCCGTATCGTAAAGGGTAATTTGAGCCTGTGTACTGTAAATACCAATACCGGCAAACATAATTAAAGAAAGTAGTGTTTTTTTCATATTTTATTTTTTTAAAATTATAAAGCTAAAGTACGATATATTTCATTAACTAACAAAGTGTTATAAAAAGCAAACAAATCCGGTTAATAAAGTTAAATTACTTAAAACGAACTATTCCCGAGGTAAAGCCTCAAGGAATTCTTTTGATTAATGAGAACAAGCAAATAATTAATACTTTTGCCATTATGAGTTCAATTAGACATTTAAAGGTAACTCGGTTGTTACAAAAGGAGATCAGCACCATTTTTCAATTAAACGCTGCCAATTGGTTTCCAAATACCATGGTTACAGTTACTGTTATCAGGTTATCGCCCGACTTTAGTTTTGCAAAAGTTTACCTGAGTGTTTTCGGTAAAATGGAACCCAAAGAATGCGTCAATTTAATATCGTCACATGCAAAAATGGTAAGAGGTGAATTAGGTAAACGAATAAAAAATCAATTACGAATTACTCCTGAGCTTGCTTTTTATGTTGATGATTCTTTAGATTATGCAGAAGAAATTGATGAACTTCTTAAGAAATAATTTTATAAAAACTATCGGTAAAAAAAGTGAGTTCTTTTAAATTCTTGAGAGTTAAAGAAATTTAGCGTTCTTTGCGTAAAACTTTGCACGCTTAGCGGTTAAATTAAATCAGTAAAGATTGAATTTTCCTTTTTACATAGCAAAACGATACTTGATTTCCAAAAAATCACACAATATTATTAATATTATTTCATGGATTTCTGTTGGCGGAATAGGCATTGGAACAATGGCCTTAATTATAGTTTTATCTGCTTTTAATGGTCTGGAAACTTTAGTAGAGGATCTCTATGCCTCCTTTGACCCCGACCTAAAAATAACTATTGTAGATGGCAAAACTTTTAATGCAGATGAATTTCCAAAAGATAAAATTTTGGCCATTCCTGAGGTAGAATTTATTAATGCCTCACTAGAAGAAGTGGCTTTGATAAAATATGAAGACAAGCAGACCATTGCTACCATAAAAGGTGTTGAGAATAGTTTTTATTTGATGAGTGGCATGGATTCTTTATTGATAGAAGGTGTTATTAATCATGACAAAGAAAGTAACAACAATATTGTGTTAGGTTGGGGAATTGCTGACAAATTAGCTTTGTTTATTTCCAACAGTTCAAATCAAATAAGTGTAATTGTGCCAAAACGAGGAAACAAAAAAGGCTTATCTCCCGAATCTGAATTTAATAAGAGAATAGCTTATGCTTCGGGTATTTTTTCTGTTAACCCTGATTTTGACACCAAATACGTTTTAGCCAATCTTGGTTTTGTTCAACAGCTATTAAAACACGAAAACAGGATTTCGTCTATTGAACTGGGAATTAAAAAGGGAAGTGACTGGAAACAGGTTAAAAGTAAAGTGCAACAAGCCATTGGAGAAAAATATAAAGTAGAAACACGTTATGAGATGAATGAATTGGTTTATAAAACCAACAAAACCGAAAAATGGATCACATTTTTAATTCTCTCGTTCATTTTAGTTATTGCTTCATTTAACATTATCGGTTCTTTAACCATGTTAATTATTGACAAGAAAAAAGATGTATGGATATTAAAAACTATGGGGACCAGCAAAAGCGATATCAGAAAAATTTTCTTTGCCGAAGGTATGCTAATTAACTTATTGGGGGCAATTTCAGGAATGGCTCTCGGGGCTTTTGTGTGTTGGTTACAAATTCAGTTTGGATTATTACGTTTGGATGGAGGGGTAGTTGATTTTTATCCTATTGAACTGAACATTTCAGATTTTGTGAATGTTTCAGCCATTGTAATTATCATAGGAATACTGGCGTCATGGTATCCGGTAAGGATATTAACTAAACGGCATTTGTAAACTTTAGCTATACAAATTCCTTTTGTATTTCATCTAATACTTTAAAAACATCTGCCACTT
>CAYRAD010000056.1:0-9929 GCA_964422135.1 uncultured Vicingus sp. | reverse complement strand
CTTTCCTTTTAATGCTGTGATGTATCTATTTTATTACAACCGATGTGCCATTAAGCCCCCCCTCACTGTCCGTAGTTTGAAGCCAATCCTTTATGCGCAATGGCAACTATGGACTTTATAATAATTCAAATTTTATTAATCCTTTCTGACCTGTATAATCTCAAGCACTGCTAAATACATAATCAACAGCATTTTCAACAATACCAGCACCGAACGCGTAGTAATCATGCCAACTCTTTACGTCTGATAAATGTATTTTACCCATAAATTTTATGATACAAATTCTGGTACTTTTCTAAAATATTTTTTCGTTTTAACTTTAAGGTAGGTGTTAATTCTCCCGTATCGATACCCCATTGCTGTGCAAGAAGTTCGAACTGTTTTACCCGCTCATATTTAGCGAAATTGGCATTTAGTATTTCCAGTTCTTTATTAAATCTTGCTATTACCTGTTCGTTTTTTATAAGCTCATCATTCGAATTAAATGGTATATTTTTCTTAGTACACCAGCTTTTCAAAAAAGCAAAATCAGGCTGTATAAAAGCCGCAGGCATTTTTTCGCCCTCTCCAATTACCATTACCTGCTCAATAAAAAGCGATTCTTTAAATTTATTTTCCATTACCTGTGGTGCAATGTATTTACCACCCGAAGTTTTAAATATCTCTTTTTTCCGGTCTGTAATTTTCAGATATTTACCATCCACCAACGTACCAATATCTCCGGTATGAAAATAACCCTGTTCATCAATTACTTCTTTGGTTAAATCTGGTCTGTTATAATAACCTAACATAATGCTTGGTCCTTTTACAATTATTTCGCCATCCTCAGCAATTTTAACATCCAGATTACTTAATGGTTTTCCTACTGTGCCAATCATGAATCCTTCGGGATGCAAACAATTAACTCCAATAACAGGAGATGTTTCGGTTAGTCCGTAGCCTTCCAAAACCGGAATCTGAGCAGCCGTAAAAACTCTTGCTAAACGAGCCTGCAATGCAGCTCCTCCCGAAACTATAGCTCGCACATTATTACCTAAAGCTTCTCTCCATTTACTGAAAATTAATTTATTGGCAATGTTTAGTTTAAAATTGTACCATGCTCCACCATCAATCAATGGATCGTACTTTAAACCTAAATCTAGTGCCCAAAAGAACAACCATTTTTTAATCCCTGATAATTCCGTTCCTTTGGCAACGATTTTATCGTAAACTTTTTCGAGCAAACGTGGAACGGTAGCAAACATGTGGGGTTGAACTTCTTTCAGGTTATCGGCAATTGCATCTATTGATTCGGCATAATAAATAGAAACACTTTTATAAATGTACAGGTAATCCAACATTCTCTCAAACACATGGCAAAGCGGTAAAAAACTCAAACATCGTTGGTCTTCGCCTAAGGGTAACCTATCTTCAGACCCTAAAACATTGCTCACTAAGTTTTTGTGCGAAAGCATTACTCCTTTTGGATTTCCGGTTGTTCCTGAAGTATAGATTAAGGTAGCTAAATCATCTTCTTTCAACGCCTTTCTTGTATTGTCAATCGCATCTTCATTAATTTCAGTAGCCAATAATTCAGTATAATTCTTACTACCCGAAACCTCATTAAAAGTGTAAATATGCTCTAATGAGCTTACTTTATCTTTAATGTTTAATATCTTTTTTAGTATTGATTGATCAGAAATAAATACAATCCTTGCACCACAGTCGTTGAGTATGTATTCATAATCAGCCTCTGTAATATTGGGATAAATGGGCACATTAACAATTCCCAATTGCTGAACCGCTAAGTCGGTTAAATGCCATTCGGTTCGGTTATTCGAAATGATGGCAGCCCGATCACCCTTATTAATACCAAGGTTAATTATACCTGTACTTAAACGGCAGGCTTTTTTAATAAATTCTTCAGAAGAAAGAGCAATCCATTTTCCGTTTTCTTTTTGAGTAAAAGCATCTTTTTTAGGCTTGTTATCAAGTGCGAAATAGTAAAATTCTGATAATGTTTTAATCATGGCAATCAACTACAAATTATGTGTGAGTAAATATATAAATTTCTATTCAAACAGCATAGTGTTCAAATTTCTTAACTTATGTTAAATGTATAATTTAACTAATTTTAGCCCGTTTAATACAAAACCATATTATTTTGTCAAAATCTTTATCCGTAATTATTATCATCTCTTTTGTAATCTTTACGGGTATTGCTGCATTTTTAGGTTCAAAGCTCGATTTTGATTACAATTTCGAAAACTTCTTTCCACAAAATGATCCTGATCTGGATTTTTTTTTAAAGTACAGGTCAACGTTCGAAAATGATAATGATTATGTTTTAATAGCCGTTGGCAATCCCAAAGGAATTTTTGACACCACTTTTCTGCAAAAAGCTGATGCCTTTTCTTCTGAGTTAGAAAAATTGGATCATGTGGTTGATATAATTTCACCTACAAAAATTAAAGTGCCGATTATAAATACTTTCGGCTATATGGAAATTCCATTGCTGCACGTAAATGATGATTCCAAATTTAAAAATGATTCCATTCGCATATTAAAATCACCGGAATATGCTAAAACATTGTTTTCTTCAGACTTCAAATCCATTTGTATCGTGGTTCACAACTCGCAAATTATTACCAAAAAAGCTTCTGATGAATTATTGTCGGATATAGAAAGTTTACTTGCTAAATACCAATTTGTGGAAATACATTACGCGGGAAAAATAAGAGGCCAAAAAACCTATTTAACCAAAATGAAGTTTGAGTTAATATTATTCCTCAGTATTTCAGTCCTGTTAATAATTACATTCCTATTCATTAGTTTCCGATCGATTCCGGGAGTAATTATTCCTATGTTAACTGTGCTTTCAGCAATTGCCGGAGTACTTGGAATTATGCAGCTTACCGGAAAATCATTAGATGTAATGGCCACTTTACTTCCAACCATTTTGTTTGTTGTTGGCATGTCGGATGCTGTGCATATATTAAATAAATACATTGAAGAACTGAGAATATACAAAACTAAAATTGAAGCCATAAAAGCTACATTTAAAGAAGTAGGTCGGGCAACATTTTTCACCTCATTAACTACAGCCGTTGGTTTTATTACCTTAATGATGGTGAATATTAAACCTATTCGAGAGTTTGGATTTTATACAGCAATAGGTGTTATCCTTGCTTTTATAATAGCCATTTTATTTTTACCTGCTACCCTATCTTTATTAAAGAGACCAAAAATATCATTGATTGATACCAAAAAAATATTTTGGGATAAATCACTTTCAAAATGGTTTTTGTTCCTCCTTAAAAATCAAAAAAGTATTGTTGTTGTTTACACTGGAATTTTTGTTGTCTCTATTATTGGAGTGTTCCGTTTACACATTGATTATAAATTACTGGAAGATTTGTCTGAAGATAATCCATTGCAACAGGATTTTAGATATTTTGAAAATAAGTATTCCGGAATCCGTCCATTCGAAATGGCCATTTACACCAAAGACTCATCTTCCATTTTTGATTTTAAGGTAATGCAGGAATTGGACAAGATTGAAAAGTATTTATATAAAGACTATGAAGCAGGTTTTATTTTTTCTCCGGTAACTGTAATAAAATCTATTAATAAAGCTACGCACAATGGTAATTCAGCATATTATAAGATACCCGAAAGTAAAACTACATATCAATCCTTAATCAAAAAATTGCACCGAACAAATTTTAAGGACAAGATAAAAACCTTGATTGGAAAAAATGAAAGGATTTGTCGTTTTACCGGAAAGATGGATGATATGGGGAGTAAAAAAGTAAAAGAGAAAAATAATGATTTCGAAAAGTTCTTTCATACCAATATCAACAATCATATTATCGATTACAAAATGACCGGAACAGCTTTATTAGTTGACAAGAATAATGAATCATTAGCCATGAACATGACTATGGGTTTAAGTATTGCTTTTTTATTAATTGCTTTAATTATCGGCTTTCTATTCAAATCAGTTAAAATGGCCGTTATTTCTCTTATACCCAATATTATTCCTTTAGCATTTATTGGTGGATTAATGGGGTTTGTGGGAACCAACATAAACCTTTCAACTTCCATAATTTTTACCATTGCATTTGGTATTGCAGTTGACGATACCATTCACTTTTTAAGTAAATTTAAACTGGAACAACAAAAAGGAAAATCAATAATGTATTCTCTGAAAAGAACTTATTTATCAACTGGAAAAGCAATTGTTCTCACCACACTAATATTGTGTGGTGGTTTTGTATCTCTAATTTTTTCAGACTTTAAAAGTACTTTTTTAATCGGAAGTTATGTTAGTTTGATTTTGTTCGTGGCCGTTATTACTGATATGATATTACTGCCTGTTCTTATTTTGAATTTGACAAAGAAGAAATTATAATTTTTTTTCGCTGATTACTTTACCACTAGCGTACTTCACCACTTTTGTTGGATTCCCGTTTTCATCGTACAATTTCCAAGTGCCAATTCTTTTATAATCAAACATGGATCTATCATACTTAGTTTCTCCTTGTTCTTTCAATTTTCCATTAGCATAATAAAACGATTCAGTGTATAACAATTTCTTTTTATTGGTTAATTCCATTGTACTTTCAGGGGCTCCATTTTCAAAATAATTACCTTTGTTGACATAATGCTCAAAGTTTTTATCGTATTCTTCAATAAATTCCAAAGTTCCATTTGGATAATAATCTTCCCACTTCAGTGCCTGATTTTCGATGTAAACAATATTCGATTTCATGGTTCCATCTTCGTAATAGATGGTCATTTTACTCTTCCTTAAATCTACTAGTCTAAAATTTCTTTCCACATTACCATTAGGGAAATAATTCTTATATACTTTGAGTTGCCCATCAACATAAAATCCTTTGTGTAAAAGTTGTCCGGTTGTATAATAATCTTCCTCATATCCATTTGCAGCATAACCATCTTGATTATTACGAACGGTATCATTCCCTAACATCATGTTTAAAGGCTCATACATGGTAATACCATATTTTTTATCTATAACAGCATCCGGAATGTATGTATTGTTGTACAAACTCTTATCTGATAAGTTATTTTGAGCATGAGTCAAAACAACTAAAAACAAACTGAATATTGCTAATGCTACTTTTTTCATTTAGGGATATAAAGATATAAATTTTTATTATTCTTTAAACTTTGTTTTATCAAGTTTAGCAATTTTTATGCCTAAAAATCCAAATAGCATTGTCATTAATGGGCTAATTAAATTAAAAAAGCAATAAAATATATAATCGCCGGTTGCTACGCCTAAAATTCCGGAATTATAAGCTCCTCCTGTATTCCATGGAACTAAAACAGAAGTTACAGTTCCTGCATCTTCTAAAGTCCTACTTAAAACTTTAGGATGTAACTTTCTGTCTCGAAATGCTTGTGCATACATTCTTCCCGGAACAACAATAGCTAAATATTGATCAGAAGCAGTAACATTAAAAACAATGCAAGTTGTTGCTGTAGTTGCAATTAGCGATCCATCTGTTTTTGCCATCCCAATTATTGAATCTGCAATACTTTTTAACATCCCAGTACTTTCCATTACTCCTCCAAAAATCATAGCACAAATTATCAGCCATATTGTATTTAACATTCCACCCATTCCTTTTGATACTAGTAAATTATTAATCAACTCATTATCGGTAACAATAGCAACCTTATTTGTCATAGAATTTACTATCGAATTATAACAAGCCAAAACAAAATTATTTTCTTTAGAAAGCTCCATAATTAGTTGTGGTTGAAAAATAATGGCAAAAATTCCTCCTAAAATTCCTCCAATAAATAAAGCAGGTATTGCCGGTACTTTTTTTATTATTAAAACAATTACTGTAATTGGTACGATAAACAACCAAGGCGTAATATTAAACTTAGAAGATATAACTGTTTTTAATTCTTCAATTTGTGTTACATCTCCTTTTCCGGGATAATAAAATCCTATGATTAAAAAAATGAATAACGTAATTAATATAGTGGGCAATGTTGTCAATACCATATATTTAACATGAGTAATTAAATCAGTACCTGCCATTGCCGGTGCTAAGTTTGTTGTATCTGATAAAGGCGACATTTTATCACCAAAATAAGCACCAGAAATAATGGCTCCTGCAATTATACCATCATCAATTCCAAGTGCTTTCCCAATACCTAACAACGCAATACCAACAGTTGCTACTGTTGACCATGAGCTTCCTGTTGCCAGAGAAACAATGGAACATATTAAACAGGTAGCAAATAAGAAAATGGTAGGATTTAGGATGTCAAGACCATAATAAATCATTGCCGGAACAACACCGCTTAATAACCATGTTCCGGCTAAAGCACCAATAAGCAATAAAATAATTAAAGCCGGTAATGCCGATGATATACTCTTTACTATGCCTTTTAAAATCACATCCCATTTAACACCTTTTAACATAGCAATAATTGCAGCTACGCAACCAGCTAAAAGTAATGCTAACTGATTTGAACCAGACAAAGCTTCATCACCATAAATCAATAATACATTTGTAATTAATAAGCCAATAAGTACTACTATTGGTATAAGAGATAAAAATAATGAGAGTTTTTTTTTGGTTCGCATTAACAAAGTGTAAATCGTTAACAATTATACTAATTTAGAAACAATAAAGAGAATTTAATTTCGGATTAATATCAATTGAATTTTGTTAAAAAAATGTTGGTTAAAATAATTTTTTTATTCCATTCACATAGGCAATATGTTTAATTTTAACATTCTCATTATTTACCCAAATACAGCTAAAAATAGTGTTTTTAATATTTGATACCGAAACAACCGGACTTCCAAATAAGTACAATGCACCGATTTCTGATTCTGAAAATTGGCCAAGGATGGTACAGTTGGCTTGGCAGCTTCATGACAATACAGGTAAACTCCTTACTGCAAAAAATTACATTGTAAAGCCAGAGGGTTATGACATTCCCATTGGTGTTTCAAACATACATGGAATAACAACAGAAAGAGCGATTAGAGATGGTTATGATTTAAGTTTTGTTCTTGAAGAATTTAATAAAGACATTGAAAAAACTGTTTATAATGTTGGTCATAACATTGATTTTGATTTAAATATTGTAGGAGCTGAATTTTATCGTTTAGCAATTTCTAACAAATTAGCCGACAAAGCGAAAATTGATACCATGAAATCGGCTATTAATTTTTGTGCACTTCCTGGGGGTAGAGGAGGCTCTTTTAAATATCCCAAACTTTCTGATTTACACATTAAACTTTTCGGAAAAGCTTTTGCCGATGCTCATGATGCAGCTTATGATGTTGATGCTACTGCCAGATGTTTTTTTGGCTTAATTCAAAACAATGTAATTCGTCCGTCAGAAATTACCGACATCAATGATGTAAAGTATGAAGCACCCCAATTAGCAGAAGCAAATTTTGTTGATCAGCAAAAAGATCAAAAAACAGAACCAACTAAACTTAAAGTAGCGTTAAATGTTAGTGAAGAACTTAAAAATGTTCCTTTTACTCATTTACACAATCACTCTCAATTTTCTATACTCCAATCTACAACTAAAATTAAAGGGTTAATAGATAAAGCTGTTTCTTTAGGTATGGAAGCCATTGCCCTTTCCGATCATGGAAACATGATGGCAACATTTCATTTTGTGAGAGATGCCATAAAAAGTGGGATAAAGCCTATTGTGGGCTGTGAATTTTTTCTTTGTCACGACAGAAACGATAAGTCCTATCAAGATAATGGGTTCCAAACAGTGCTTTTAGCAAAAAATAAAAACGGCTATCAAAATTTAATCAAGTTAGCATCTTATGCAAACATTGATGGCTTTTATTATGTTCCAAGAATTGATAAGGAATTATTACTGCAATATAAAGATGATTTAATTGCACTAACTGGTGGTATCTGGGGGGAAGTTCCAAATAAAATAATTTTTGAAGGAAATAAACAAGCTGAGGAAGCTCTTATATGGTGGAAAGATAATTTTGGTGATGATTTTTATATAGAGTTGAACAGGCATGGAGTTGATGAAGAAAATGTAATTAATAAAACACTTTTAGAATTTGCTGAAAAACATCAAATAAAATATGTTGCTTGTAACAATACCTATTATGTTGAGAAAGAAGATGCAGAGCCACATGACATTTTATTATGCATTAGAGATGGAAATCAACAGAGTCAAGAAAAAAAATACATAGGAAAACGTGGCAGAGAGTTTCGTTTTGGATTTCCGAATGACGAGTTCTACATCAAATCTGCAGATGAGATGAAGCAACTATTCGCTGATTTACCTGATGCCATTATCAATACTCAAGAAATTGTAGATAAAATTGAATCTTTTGAGTTAGCTCGAGAAGTGTTACTTCCAAAATTTGATATTCCTGATGAGTTTAAAGATGATCAAGATATAGAAAACACTAATCTTAAAATTGGTGAGAATAATTATTTAAGACATATTACCTACGAAGGAGCCAAGAAAAGATACGGAGAAAAACTTACCGATGAAGTTAAAGAACGGATTGATTTTGAATTAAGTGTAATAAAAAATACAGGTTATCCAGGTTATTTCCTAATTGTTGAAGATTTTATTCGTGAAGCACGAAAAATGGGCGTTTCTGTTGGTCCAGGTAGAGGTTCTGCAGCAGGTTCTGTAGTAGCCTATTGCACTTGGATAACCAATATTAATCCTTTAGAATATGATTTGCTGTTTGAGCGTTTCTTAAATCCTGATAGAATATCAATGCCCGATATAGACATTGATTTTGATGATGAGGGTAGAGCTAAAGTAATGGATTATGTAATTAAAAAATATGGTTCAAATCAAGTAGCTCAAATTATTACCTATGGTACAATGGCTGCGAAATCATCCATTCGAGATACTGCAAGAGTACTTGAATTACCGCTGGATGAAGCTGGAAGATTAGCTGGATTAATTCCAAACATCAAACTCAACAAGATTTTTGAAATGAGTGAGGATGACCTTCAAAAACAATTAAACAGAAATGAAGACTTTGAAAGGGCAAAGCAATTAAAAAACATTGCTAAGCAAGATGATTTACGTGGTAAAACTGTTAATCAAGCGATATTGGTTGAAGGTTCAATGCGTAATGTTGGGATACATGCTTGTGGTGTAATTATCACTCCAGATGACATCACAAATTACGTACCTGTAGCATTGACCAAAGATTCTAACATGACATGCACCCAATTTGACAATTCTGTGGCTGAAAATGCAGGTTTGTTAAAAATGGACTTCTTAGGATTAAAAACCCTCACCCTTATTAAAGACGCAGTTCAAATTGTAAAAGACAAGCATGGTATTGAACTAGATCCTGAGACCTTCGATATTCAGGATGAAAAAACGTATGAGTTGTTTCAAAAAGGGGAAACTATTGGCGTATTTCAATATGAATCTCCCGGAATGCAAAAACATTTACAACAACTCAAACCCAATGTTTTTCCAGATTTAATAGCCATGAATGCTCTCTATAGACCGGGACCAATGGCATATATTCCCTCTTTTATTAAGAGAAAACATGGTGAAGAAGTAGTTGTTTACGATTTGCCAGTGATGGAAGAAATCTTGAAAGAAACTTATGGGGTTACAGTCTATCAAGAGCAAGTAATGTTGTTATCACAAAAATTAGCAAATTTCACAAAAGGTGAAGCTGATGTCTTGCGGAAGGCAATGGGGAAAAAAATGATTGCTGTATTGGATAAACTAAAACCTCAATTTATTGAGCAAGCCAAACAAAACGGCCACCCTGAGGAAAAACTTGAAAAAATATGGAAAGACTGGGAAGCTTTTGCTTCTTACGCATTTAACAAGTCTCATTCAACCTGTTATGCATGGATTGCTTACCAAACAGCATTTTTAAAAGCCCACTATCCTGCAGAATACATGGCTTCTGT
>CAYRAD010000055.1:0-9930 GCA_964422135.1 uncultured Vicingus sp. | reverse complement strand
ATATTTTAAAACATATTGAAGCGAAGTCTCCAAGTTTTGCCATTCTTTAGAATCAATAATAGATTTATCTTTTTTAAGAATAAAATTTTTTAAATCCGACACTAAATCATTCTGAGAAAGTCTGCCAGTTAGTTGGCTGTCAAAACCAGAAATAATTAAAGGATGTTGACTGTTTTTATTTTCGTCAACATATTTAACTAATGGTTTGAATTGCTTTGTTGTTGACCATAGGAAAAAAATACTATTTGCTAATGATGTACGCACATCACCTCCTTTCTTGATGTTTTCCCAAGCTTTATTACAACTGTAAATTCCGCTTTCAAAAACAAGTAAGTCAAACCCCATCTCTTGATGTAGGTATTTTATTAATTTTATCTTAGTTTCATATACGGTTCCTTCTCCGTGAGACTGTTCCCCCAACATTACAATTTCAACATCTTTCAATGTATTTTTGAGTGGTTCAAAGGTGCTAAAATCTTCATTAGATTCTTTTACTTTACCTAAGTCAATAAATTCAGAGCATTTATTGCTGTCAAGGTTTTCTTGAGAAAACACTGTTAAGTTTAGTGCTAGAAAAAGAAGAGTTGTGAGGTAATGCTGTTTTTTCATTTTTTGTAATTGTGGGTAACATCTGAATAAAGAACACTAGTGTTCTTTATTAGCACTATATATTAAGTTAAATTACTCGTTTTCCCAATTTAAATAAGGACGTTTTTTGGATGTATTGGTCAGATTGAATATAGAAGAAGTGGTATTTCTAATCGACCCGAATAAAATTCCCACACAAATTTCGTGGGTTCCGCTTGAGGTGGACATAATTCCATTTGTAGCTAATTCGTAACTGTAATTAAAGGAAATTTTATCGAGTGGTAAACCTCCAACCGAAATGGCTATTTCTCCACTTTTTCTGTAACTGGCACTTAGCCATACCATTTTTTTATAACGGATAAGCGTTCCGGCTTCGTACAACAATGGACTGTTGGCTGAAGTTCTAATAATTGCTGTAGGTTTTAACGTAAGGTCTCGGCTAAGTGTAAATGAATAATTAAGGTAAGCAATGTAATGCCTCGAAAGCGTATAAACAGATAAATTGCTTTTTTCTTCTTTGGCTTTACTCTCTAACAATTGTGGCACAACAACTCCAATATTCCATCTGCGGTGTTGGTAGTTAAGTCCAAATTTAAAATCCATTAAAAAATCATTTATGTTTTGATTAGCCTGAATGATAGGATCCTGATTTTCTTCTAAATTTTCATGTTCCACATCAATAAAAGTTTCATATATGCCTAATCCAAGACCAAACCGAAGATTTTTATCGGCACTAAAATTTAGCAGGTAAGAATAAGCCAATGAGGCACTAAAATTCCTGAATATTCCAATTTTATCATTGGTAATGCTTCCACCAATTCCCATATTCTTCATTAATTTCCCATTAATGTTCAGGTTACTTACTTTTGGAGCACCTTCTATACCTCCCCAACTGTTTCGGTAATCTAAAAACATTTCGAAATTATTATTGTGTCCTGCAAATGCTGGTGACAATGAAAAAGGATTGATGTGGTATTGATTATCCAATGGAATCTGTTGTGCATTAACAAAAGAAACAAGCAATGCAAAACTGAGTAATATGGATAAGCTTAATCTCATGGTTTATCTAAGAATATTTATACTGCCAACTTTGGTTTCACCATTACAGTCTATTGAATAAAAATAAGTGCCAGCATCTAATGGCTTTCCATTATAAGTACACTCCCAATCATTTTTATAATCACTTGTCGAAAATACTATGTCATTCCACCTGTTATAAATAGAAACATTACAAGGTCCAATTGATTCTACGTTTAATATTTCCATGATATCGTTATAGCCATCTCCATTTGGTGTAATAATATGGTTAACACTTATTTTATCTTCAATGTAGTAAATATAAGTTTCCAGTTCTGAAGAACATCCGTTCACATCACTTACTAAAACACTGTACATGCCGGTATCAGAAACAGTAATATTATTTCCTGATTCTCCTGTTGACCATAGATAATTAGTAGCCGTTCCAACAACAGAAATGCTAACCGTTTCTCCATCAATTAATGCAGAATCAGGAGCATAACTTAATGATACATCCGGCAGAGGATTAACAGTAACATAAGCAGTAGAAGTATCCCTGCAATTATTATCAGAAGTAACAATCAATGAAACCTGATAGGAACCGGGATTAGTATAAGTGTGATAAACATTACTTGATGAAATGTCAACATTATTATCATCAAAATCCCACAAATTGTAGTCTATAGTGCCATTAATAATGTTACTGTTATTCACAAACAAGGCACTATCTTCAATACAAATATTGTTGGTAGAAAAATTGGCGTTTGGTGTTGGAAAAACCTCGGTAGTTTTAGTAGCAAAGGCACTACATCCTAAATTAGAGACACAGGTTAATTTAGAAACATAGGTTGAAGCTGGGCCAACTGTATAAAAAACATTAGGGCCTGAATTATCATCTATGATATTATCGTTATTAAAATCCCATAAATATTGATCTATTGTACCTGAACTAATAAATGACTGGTCGATATATTCAGCAGCTTGAAATGCACAATTATTATCAACATGAAAATTTACATTTGGTTCAGGATAAACAATAATTGGAAAAGACAATATCGAATCAGCTCCTCCTGCATTAAAAGTAACTTTTAAACCAATCCAATTGGTATCGGGTTGTGGAAAAACATAACCTACTACCTGCCCGGAATCATTATTAAATAATCCGTTATTATTTAAATCCCAATACCATTGAGAAACAACGGAATCGTTAGGTGAATATATTCCTGATAATGTAGTAGCATTTCCTAAACAAACCTGATTGGCATTAATGTTGATTTGAGAAAACACATTGCTACTAAATAAAATAGTAAACAAAATAAGTACGTTATTTTTTAATATAAAATTCATTTAGAAAATAAGTCCAAATAAAATAAACATAAGTGTACTTCAAAAATATAAAATAATGTCATTTTATCATCATTTTTTATTTTATATTTTAAATATACTACTTATTTTTGGTGATAACTAAAATTATGAATATGAAGTCTTTAAATATTTATGCTTTTTGCATATTCCTTTCGGTAACATTAATTCATCAAAATGTAAAAGCACAGCAACTTTATAAGAGTATCAGAGCACATGCGGAAGCCATAAAATCGATTTCAATTAATAGCTCAGGAACCACTATTCTTACAGGAGGGGCAGATAATAGAGCCAATTTATGGGAAGTAAAAACAGGAAAAAAAATTAAAGCACTCGCTTTAGGTAGTGATGTAAATTGTGTTGCTTATCATTCAAGTGAAAAATTCTTTTTGACCGCTAGTGGTGTTAAAATAGTTATAACTGATGCAAAAAGTATGAAACCTAAAAGAATGTTAAAAGGTCATACTTCCGAAATTTACGATGCAGCATTTGATCCTATAAAATATAATGTTGTAAGTGGATCTAAAGGTGGTAAAGTAATGATTTGGGATGGGAATAATGGAACGCTTACTTACACTTGTTCAGATCATACCAAAGAAGTAAGAGCTGTAGTATATAGCCCTGATGGTAAGCACATAGCATCAGGTTCAATGGACGATAAAATAATAATTTGGGGAGCTGAAACAGGGATGTCTGAATTGGTAATTGAAGCTGGTAGCAAAGGAATAAATGACTTAGCATATAGTGCAGACGGAAAATACTTGGCAAGTGCAGGTAAAAATGGCAAAGTGGTAATTTGGAACGCAAAATCCGGAGAGGAAATAAGTGTGTTTACCGATCTTAAATCAGTGAATACTGTAATTTTTTCACCTGATGTGCAATATTTGGCTGCAGGAGGTGATGAAAACAAAATAATTATTTGGGAGCTAAAAGATAAACAAATTATAAGCACAATTGGAGGACATTCAAAAGGGATAACAAAGATTGTATTTAGTGATAAAGGCGACTATATGGTTTCCGGAAGTAATGATGGAGTAATGAAAATATGGGATGTGAAAAAATTGAAAATTGGAAATAAAAAATTTGTTAGTGAAGAGGAGTTGCCCGAATTGGTTTGCTCACCTGTAACTATTATGGATAATAATAATAATGGTATTTTAGAACCAGGAGAAAAAGTACAATTAAAATTTACTGTAGAAAATAAAGGGAAGGGAAATGCTTTTAATATATCTGCTAAAACAGTGTTGGAAAATAACATTAAAGGCGTCTCATTCAGTAAAGAAACACACGTAGGTAACATAGATGCTAATGGATCTCAGGAAGTTGTAATTCCTGTAGAAATTGACAAAGGTGTTGAAACTTCTGCAGGTACTTTTATTGTGTCATTTTCAGAGGCTAATGGAATTGTTCCTTCGCCTATTCGGGCAAATTTCCAGACAAGAGGAGAGCAACAGTACAGCTTTATTATGGTAATGGAAAACAGTTTTACTTCTGCTACTGGCAAAGCTGATATTGGTGCCCCAATAACTTTGCATTTAAAAATCAAAAATGTTTCAAAAGGAGTGGCTAAAAACATTAAAATAAAATATTTATTACCCGAAAATGTTTTAGCCGTTGATAAACTTTCTGAGATAATAGAACAAATGGAACCAGACGAAACTAAAGACCTAGAAATGCAGTTTTACGCCACCGAAAAATTTACAGGAAAAGCCATTAAAATGATGTTGGATATTCAGGGAGCTGCATTTACAAATGCTAAAGACATGATTTTAAGTGTAACGATGAAAGAAGCACTTCCGGGAGCTGTTGTTCACGATGTTCCTGACTTGGCAGTTGTAGAAAAATTGTACCGAGGTGGTGGAGATCCCTTAAAAGGACTAAATATTTCTAAATCAAAAGAAATGGTAATTGGAAAATATTATGCGTTAATTGTTGGTGTAGATAGCTATAAAGGTGGTTGGCCACCTTTAAAAAATGCAGTTAACGATGCCAAAGGAATTGAAGTTTTGTTAAAACAAAAATATAAGTTCGATGTTTTCAAAACACTTTACAATCAAACAGCTACAAGAACTGCTATTATTCAACAATTAGAATGGTTAGTAGCTAATGTTCATGCTAATGATAACGTTTTTATTTATTACTCAGGTCATGGTGAGTACAATAAAGCCTTAAATAAGGGGTATTGGGTGCCAGTAGATGCCAATTCAACTACATCTACATCAAGTTATATCTCAAATTCAGATTTACAAACATTTCTTTCTGGTATAAAATCCAAACATACTTTATTGGTATCTGATGCTTGTTTTAGTGGTGACATATTCAGAGGAAATACGGTTTCTGTTCCGTTTGAAGAATCAGAGAAATATTACAAGGAAGTACATAATTTAATATCAAGACAAGCTATTACATCAGGAGGTATTGAGCCTGTTATGGATGGAGGTAAAGAAGGGCATTCTGTTTTTGCCTATTATTTTTTGAAAGCTCTAAAAACCAATCAATCCAAGTATTTTGATGCCGGGCAGTTATATACCAAAATAAAAATTCCGGTTATTAATAACTCGGAACAAACACCTAAATTATCTCCGATTAAAAAAACAGGAGACGAAGGAGGTCAGTTTCTTTTTATTAAAAAGTAGGAATTAAATTAATTTTATTGGTATTTTTAGGTAAAATATAGATGTATTTTGAAAATCTTTACGCCATTTTTTTCTCATTATTTTTTTCTATTTGCTTTATTAGTATTTATTGAGACTACTTCCTATTCGCAGAACAATAATTTTAAAATTTATGGCCTATCAGAAGGGTTATCAAATTCAAATGTATATAGTGTTTTACAAGATAAAAGAGGATACATTTGGGTAGGAACCGGTGGCGGAGGTGTAAATAAATTTAGTGGGTCTCAATTTAAAAATTATACAACAAAAGATGGATTTTCGGGAAACTCTATACGTTGTATGATGGAAGATTCCAAAGGAAGGATTTGGTTTGGAACAGATGGTGGCATAACAGTTTATGATGGTTTATCATTTCAAAGTATTACAATTAAAGATAGCTTAAAGGGAAGCAATGTTTTGTCGCTGTTAGAAGATAAAAGTGGTATAATATGGGCGGGAACTGATGACGGAGGAATTAATAAAATTGATTTGAATGCTGATGAAATTGTACAGGGCGTTCTTGATCAGTCTAATGGGTTAACCAGTAATTCTATTTTTGATATTTATGAAGATGAATACAATCGAATATGGTTGGCAACACTTTACGGAGGTATTAACATTCTTACCATAGTTAATGATTCAGTAAAAGTTGAAGCATTAAGGGGAGGCGATGAATTGCCTAGCGGTATGATTTTAACTCTTGAAAGAGATTTGGATGGAAATATCTGGTGTGGAACTTATGATGTAGGAGCATTTCAAATTAAGCCTTCTAAAAATAATCCTTCAGAATGGCAAGTTGTTACCTTTCCAGGTATTAATAGCTCTGCCATTTGGGATATCTATTGCAGAAAAAATGGAGAAGTATGGTTGGCAACTGGAGATAAAGGAATTATCAGAAGCTTTCCTGATAAAGAAAATAAAACCTGGAGTGCTGTTAATTATACTGCAAAAGAAGGTCTGCCAAGCAACCAGTTGTTGTGTATGGAAGAAGACATGGAAGGAAATATGTGGATTGGAACCAACGGAGAAGGGATTTGCGAATTTTTAGGAGATCGTTTTGCACATTATAACAAATCCAGTGGGTTTTCAAATAATAATATAACGGATGTTATTTGGGATGGAAAAACCGGATTTTGGCTTACAACAGATGGGGGTGGATTAGATTATTTTATTCAGGATGATAAGGGAAAAATACAAACAAAAATTTTTGATGTAAAGGATGGATTGCCAAGTAATTATTTAACGGCTGTATCTCAGGGGAAAACGGATAATAACCCTTATCTGTGGATTGGAACAACCAATAAAGGGATAACCAAATTTGATGGCAAAAAATTTACTTCTTTTACCACTGATGATGGGTTGTTAGAGAACAGGATCAACGATGTGTTTGTAGATGATAATGGTATCGTATGGATAGCAACAGCAACAGGTATTTCTAAATGGGATGGAAAGGAATTCATCAATGTTACCATGGAAGATATGCTGATATCTAGCGATGGTGTTAATTGTATAATAGAAGACGAAAACAATAATATCTGGATTGGAACATCAGGAGCTTTGGCAAAATATAACAGAAATGGTAACCTTCAGACATTTGATCGGGAGGAAGGCCTGAACCATGTTAATGTAAATTGCCTTGCTGAAGATAAGAACGGAAACATATGGATAGGAACAAAGGGAGGGGGTATTTATTATTTTGAGGTTAATTCCAATGAAAAAAAGTCAATTCGCCAGGTGGTAAATGATGCGGTATTAAATTCTAACACTATATATTCTATGGCATTTGTTGAAGATACCATTCTGGTTGTTGGATCAGATAAAGGTATGGATAAGCTTACTGTAGATCTGAATGGAAAGGTTAACACCATTAAAAACTATAATGTTTCAGACGGATTTTTTAATGTTGAATGTAATGCAAATGCAATTACTAAAGTTGGAACTCAAGTCTGGATGGGAACAGGAAAGGGTTTAACGAGGTATGACTGGACAAAAGAACCGAAAGCAATTAAACCACCCCTTGTACACATTTCTGAAATCAAATTATTTTTTAAAAGTGTCAACTGGGAGGAGAAATCTAACAACATTGTTCCATGGTTTAAAATACCGGAGAATTTGGAGTTATCCTATGAAGAAAATCACATAACATTTTATTTTAATGGGATTTATACAACCAATTCAGAAAAACTCTTTTATAAATACAAACTGGAAGGGCAGGATGATGAATGGTCGCCAATTGATAAAGAATCTAAGGTTACTTATTCCGGATTAAATCATGGGAACTATACATTTATTGTAAAAGCAGTAAATGCTGATGGAATTTGGTCTGATGAAGCTAAATTTAGTTTTACAATCACTCCGCCTTGGTATAAAACGATATGGTTCTATATATTATCAGCCCTTTTTGTATTGGTCTCATTCATATTATATACTAAATTCAGGGAGCAACGTTTGAAGAACGAAAAGAAAATCCTTGAACAAAAAGTATATGATCGTACTCAGGAGATTAGACAACAAAAAGAACACATCGAAGAGAAGAATATTGAGATTATGGATAGCATTAATTATGCTAAAAGAATTCAAACAGCTTTGCTTACCGGGGATAGTGAATGGGAGAAGATAAGCAAAGATTATTTTGTGTTTTTTAAACCAAAAGATGTGGTAAGTGGAGATTTCTTTTGGGCTTTTCATAACGAAATTAGCAATCTATCGATATGGGTGGCAGCAGATTGTACAGGACATGGAGTTCCCGGAGCTTTTATGAGTATGCTAGGTATGGGATTCTTAAATGAGATTATCATTGAAAACAATGTTACCGAATCCTCAGAAATACTTAACTTATTAAGAGAAAAGATAATTAATGCCCTTATTCAAAAGGACTCTGATTCGCAGCAGAAAGATGGGATGGATATTGCACTTTGTGTTTGGGATAAAAAGAAGAACATTATCGATTACTCGGGAGCGAATAATCCTTTATGGGTGGTAAGAGATTTGGATAAAATTTTGCCCGAACGGTTAGAAAGCAGGAAAACAATGATTAATGAGGAGAATACCAAGGCGATTATTGAAATTGCTGCCGATAAGCAACCGGTTGGATTATATGGCGATGAACTGGCTCCTTTTACTTCAAAAAAAATAAAGTTAGAGCAAGGAGATACCGTTTATACCTTTTCAGATGGATTCCCGGATCAGTTTGGTGGCCCCAAAGGAAAAAAATTCATGTACAAACCCTTTAAACGGTTATTATTAGAAGTTAATAATAGGTCATTAGAAGAACAAAAGGAAATCATTACCAAGTCTTTTTATGAATGGAAAGGAGATTTGGAACAAATAGATGATATTTGTATTATCGGGGTTAGGGTTTAGTGGCTGTATAGTTAAGCTTGAACATAGGAGACTTGATCTAATATCTGTTGAGAAGATAATGAATGTAACAACCAACATTCCTTATGACCTGAGTTATATCAAACTCAGGTTTATAAAAAAAGAACTTAAAAAAGAAAGCCTAGCATACATGAGAGTATGATTAACGTACGTTATTGGTTATAAAAAAGCACTTCAAATTGAAGTGCGTTCTGTTTTCCACTGATTCAGGAGATTCTAATAATTATGATGATCTTATCTTTTATTTATATCAACAAAATCACGAGCGGTCGAGCCAGTATATACTTGTCTTGGTCGTCCAATTGGTGCTCCATCTTCAATCATTTCTTTCCATTGAGCAATCCAGCCAGGTAATCTTCCTAAAGCAAACATAACAGTAAACATTTCTGTTGGAATATTTAAAGCTCTATAAATAATTCCCGAGTAGAAATCTACATTTGGATATAATCCTCTTGCTTTAAAATATTCATCATTTAAAGCAACTTCTTCTAATTTTTTGGCAATGTCCAATACCGGATCTTTAACTCCTAAAGCTCCAAGTACATTATCTGCAGCATTTTTAATTATTGTAGCTCTTGGATCGAAATTTTTGTAAACCCTGTGACCAAATCCCATTAAACGGAATGGATCATCTTTATCTTTTGCTTTTGCAATCCATTTTTCCAAATCTCCTCCGTCATTTCTAATCGCTTCGAGCATTTCAATTACTGCCTGATTTGCACCACCATGTAATGGACCCCATAGTGCTGAAACTCCTGCTGCAATTGATGTGTACAGGTTTGCATGAGATGAGCCAACAACTCTAACTGTTGCAGTAGAACAATTTTGTTCATGATCAGCATGTAGAATTAATAATGTATTTAATGCACTGGAAACTATAGGATCAATCTTATATTCATTAGTGGGCATAGAAAACATCATGTTTAAA
>CAYRAD010000054.1:8612-10204 GCA_964422135.1 uncultured Vicingus sp. | reverse complement strand
CATATTCAGCAACTTCTTCTCCCATTAAAATAATGTTCTCATCTCTTCTCATTTCCTCACACATAGCTTCGTTTAAAGCTTCTCTAAATTGAATTTGTCTCATATGTTTGTTTTTCTCAAGGGGAGCAAATTTATAAAATAAAAATAGTTTTTTATTGTTTTTAATTTTTAAAGCTATTTTTGGAAGGTAAATGAGAAGTAATAGAATTTTATATCAGGGATTTTGTGTAAGAGAGAGATTTAAACGTCTTATTTTCAAATCAGTAAAACCAATTCTTAAAGTATTAAAATGCTTAAAATACTGAGTCATTAAAGAATTAATCAAAAATATTTCATTACATGGAGCTAAACAATTTAGCCAAAGTCAATTAATTGGTTTAACGAGAAGGAAATTAATATTACCTTTTTATCATGCTGTATCTTATGGTGTTCCTTTGCACCTGAAACATTTGTATGAGCCAAGAAGTGTTGAATCATTTAAATCAGATTTAGCATATATATTAAAGTATTATGAACCTATAGAATTAAAAGATTTAATTCAAAAAATAGAGAATAAGGAAACTTTTAAGAAAAATTATTTTCATCTCTCTTTTGATGATGGATTGAGGGAATTTTATGATATAGCTGCTCCAATTTTAAAAGAAAAAGGAGTTCCTGCAACAATTTTTTTGAATTCTGATTTTATAGATAATAAAGACCTGTTTTTCCGTTTTAAGGTGAGTATTTTAGTAGAAAAAATTGCAGCAAGTGGTTTGCTGGATTGTTCTTTTAAGGAGAGACAAATATTGGATGATATTGCCAGAGATAGTAATATTGATTTTGAAGATTATCTTAAAAAAGAACAACCCTATTTAACATCACAGCAAATAGAGCAATTAATTCAGGATGGATTTACGTTTGGTGCCCACAGTAAAAATCATCCTTTATACAATAAGCTTAGTATTGAGGAGCAATTATCACAAACTAAAGATAGTATTACTTCAATAACAGCTCAATTTAACTTAGCTTATAAGGTGTTTTCTTTTCCTTTTACAGATGATGGTGTTTCTTTAGATTTTTTTAATAAAATTAAGAATGAAGTGGATTTGACTTTTGGTTGTGCAGGTTTAAAAGACGAAGCTATTGTCAATCATTTACATCGAATACCAATGGAATTGGATAGAGAAGGAAAGGAAATAATAAAAAGTGAATACTTATATTATTTGTTAAAGAAAACCGTTGGGAAAAATAGAATGGTCAGGCCATAATTTCACCATCCACATAATCTTTCAAATACTTAAATTTTGGAGTAAGTTTACCATTCTTACAGATAGTAGCTCTTTCAATCACATCTTCTTTATCATCTATTAAATGAGGTAGAATCTTATCAATAATTTCTCTACCAAAACCAGCGGAAGCATCTTTAGGTAATTCGCAAGGTAAATTATCTACAGCCATAACAGTTATTGCATTTTCATCATCAAATGCTACTTCGCTTTCTGTTGCAGGATTATAACCATATAATGGAGAAGCAATAGTAGAAGGCCTTAATGTACTTGCAACGGGGCCATCAATATCGCAACTAATGTCACTTACAAATTTTATTTTAAAAT
>CAYRAD010000054.1:3605-8512 GCA_964422135.1 uncultured Vicingus sp. | reverse complement strand
GCAACGGGGCCATCAATATCGCAACTAATGTCACTTACAAATTTTATTTTAAAATCGGGCGATTTTGCATCATTTCGGGTAAACAAATAGGGAGCTTTAGAAGCCCAAAAATGAGATGCAATGTACATGTCAGCTACTTTTGCATAGTTCATAAAAGTAGATTTATAATCTCTTGGATCATGGAAAAAATCCTCAATTTTCCAGTCTTTTCCATCATTTCGTTCATTATAATGGATAACATCTAAAATAGTATAAACTGGTTCGTTGAAAGATTGATTCAGCATTTCTTCAGGGCTGATTCTTTTCAGTTTCAATTTCTCCAGAATTTCAATAGCACCATGTGAAACTCTTCCAGTGCCTGTTAAAATAATTTTAAAATTATCAGGTAATTTAACCTTACTCAATTCGCTTTCCATCTCAATTCTATCTTCACATTGGTAAGCTCTTTTTAAATGATAAGCACCTGTTCTTTCTCCGTAAGTATAAAATGAATTATAGCAACCTACAATTCCTGCGTATCTTCCGAAACCGATTAACCGAAAACCTTTGTCATTGGTTAATGTTTCGTAATCTACCATGGTAATGTTTTTCTCCAACATTGCTTTTAGTAAATTCCGATTGTAGGGTTGTTTTTTTATGGTATGAGAAAAAAAGAAATAGGTCTTATTCGGGATTAAATCAGCTATAGGAACTTCTTTTACTCCCATTAAAATATCACAGTCAGCAACTGAATCGACCATTTCAATTCCATATTTTTCAAATTCTTTGGTCTTAAACCTTCTGACATTACTTTTTTGAACGACTAATTCAATAGAAGGATATTTTTCCATTACTTCTTTACACTCTTCCGGAGACATTGGTACTCTTTCGTCTGGAGGTGTTTTGCCTTCTTTTATTATGCCTATTTTCATAAATGCAAATGTAATTAAAATTTGTGCTTTTTTAACAATTTAGCAAGGGTTGAGTTAAATTTCTCTAATTTTGTAATGTTCTTTGAAATTACTGGGGTCGTTTTTGGTTTTGACAGCAAGATGAATGGATGAGTAAGCATGTCGAGCGTTGTGAGTTGGCTCGTTAATCTCGGTTCACAAATCGCTAATTGGCGAAAATAACTATGCAATGGCTGCATAATCAGGACTCAGTCCGATTATCTTAATTCTATTCCTTAGAGGGATAGAACCATTTACCTCTCAGCAATTCGGTTCGTTAATTGTTGAATTTGAGGTATCATAATTTCGAACTAATCAATAAAATGCTTTGATTTATTGGTGAAACTAAAGAAGCTTAAGCTTAAAGTTGGTAGCTTTTATCCTGCTTTAAGTCTAACAATTAAGTAAAAGCTAAGCATGAAGAAAGCTTATTGGTTCCTTGTTTGGACGAGGGTTCGATCATGGGTCGACTTGGAGAGTAATCTCCTCGCTTAAATTGGGTGAATTCAGGGGAAGCTACGTTTATTTTATAGATATGCCAACCGTGAGCCAAGCCCCGAAATTTCGGGGAAGGTGCAGAGACTACCGGATTACCGGCTAGAGCTCCCAACTCCTATTATTCCGATAGCTATCGGGAAGGAAGATGAGATAGTCCACGCCAGATTGAAAAATTTGGGAAAGTGCCCCTCCGACTCCACTTTAATCCCTCATTGCATTGCTTGCTTTGAGGGATTTTTTTATAAATTTGTTACTATGACTTGGGATTACATAACTGGTTTTTTTGATGCTGATGGTTCGATAACTTTATCTAACCCAGGAAACTCTAGATATAAAACTGTTTCTCTTTCTTTTCATAACAATGAATTGGAGATATTAAATAAAATTAAAAGATTCATTGAAAAAGAGATAGGCGTTAAAGGTGTAATTGTAGAGAAAAAACCTAGGTCAATAAATCATAATATTAGTTATGACTTAAAATATGATTTTTTTAATAAGGTATTACTAATTTCAGAAAACTTAAAAATAGAGCATCCAAAGAAAAAACATAGAGTTAAAATTGCAAAGGAGCTAAATACAATTATACCAAAAAACGGAAAATACACTCCTAAACTTTTAGAAAGAAGAGCAGAATTAGAACAGTTGTTTTTTGAAAAATAATTGCCCCGACTCCACTTTTTTTAGAAACCTAAAATCTTTTAAAATTAAATCAGGTTATTTGCCAAAGATTTTAGATATTTGATAATTCATAAATATCTCGTCAAATGAAAAATGCAGTTACTTTAGTTACATTAAGCTTAATAACGTTTTGCTCGTTTGCCCAAATCACCATTACCAATGCAGATATGCCTGCGGTAAATGATACCTTTAGAATTAGTAATACAACTAATATTCAGGGCCTAGACCAAACGCTAACGGGTGCAAATTACAATTGGGATTTTTCAACGCTGGTTCCGGCTTCACAAAAAATTGATACTTTCTTTTCTGTAAGTTCAACACCTCTAGCATATCAATTTTATTTTAACAATATTATTCTATATCCTAACCATAAGGCTAGTTATGCATTAAAAGGACCTGATCTTGGAATCCCACAAGTACCAATTACTGAAGTATTTAATTACATAAAAAATTCATCTTCTGCTTATGATAATGTGGGTTTTGGTTCTAAGATTAGTGGAGTGCCAAGTTCAACACAAAATATACCTGTTGATAGAGAATATGAGTTTCCGATGAATTACAACAACAATCACATCTCTAACTCATATTATGGTATTTCTGTTCCTACTTTTGGTTACTATGGGCAGTGGATGGAAAGAGTTGATACTGTTGATGGTTGGGGAACATTAATTTTACCCAATGGAACTTACAACGTGCTAAGAGTAAAATCGATATTAAACAAAACTGACACTACTTATGTTGATCAAATTGGGTTTGGAACTACCATTCCCAGGGGACAGGAAATTGAGTACAAATGGTTAGGTTCCGGAACAGGAATCCCCTTATTGAAAGTAGTGACCAATGCCGGTTTTATTACCAGTATAGAATATCAGGATGATGCTTTGGTTGGGATAGCTGAAATCAATAAAATTAACCGTGTAAAACTTTTTCCAAATCCAGCTAAGGAATTTGTAATCATTGATTTTGACGCTACCGTTTCTGGACAGCTAGAAGTTAAATTAAAAGATATATTAGGAAAAGAAGTAACTACGATTTATGCTGCTAACTTAACTCAAGGAAAAAATAAATTAGTAATTGATTTGAGTAAGTATTCGATTAAATCAGGAGTTTACTTTGTTGATTTTCTAATTGATAACCAACAGTATTATACAGAGAAAATGATTATTACAGAATAGTTATTTTTTATCTGTTTTCTCGTTTTTCATTTCTTCTCGTAGTTCTTTGGCCATTTCTCTGAATGCTGCTACTTCCTCTTTTTTACGAGCCTTAACAGTTACCATTGCTTTTTTTACAAGTTTATCCCTTTCAGCATAATCTTTTATTTTTCCTGGCTTTTCTATACGCATATCTTCCGAAATACCACATTCTTCCAGAATATCATCCATAAAGGTAATCTTATCCAAACCAAAATAAATTTTTATTAATTCTTTGTGTTTGTTCATAATTAAAATATCCTGAATGGTTATGTTCTTAATTTCTTTATAGCCAAAACCCAACCGAGCTTTTCGGGTTAATTTTCTTAAATTAACACTATAGCTACTATTTTTAAATTCATTACTTAAATCCATATTATCTTATAAAAGGTATTGAAACAGTAGATGCATTTCCAACATCATCTGTAACGGTAAGCTCAAAAATATGTTTACCGTTGGCTAAATTATCGAATTTATGGATTAAATAGGCTTTTTTCGCTTCGTATTGCATGATTATCCACTTTCCATCAATTGTTCCTCGGTATGATCTTACACCTGATAAATTGTCGCCTATTTTAACAATGATTTTAGAGTTTTTAAGCATGTTCTTATTTTTATAAATGTTAACAGCTTTAATTACCGGAGCAATGGTATCTATCATCACAGCAAAACCGCCAAATGATTTTGTTTTAGCCGTAATAAAATTATTTCGCCATTCACCACCCCTTGAGTAATACCTGTTTTTAGCATCAAATTGAACAATTGTCGATTTACTTCTTAAATAATCACTTATTCTTCCAACTTTTATAGAAACGAATATAGGTTTATGTAAAGGCGTAAAATCATTGTGAATAAAGTAGGTTGGGGAGATAGCTCCTTTTATGGTATCAGCAACCTGATATTGAAAAGGAAGATCTTTATAAAGGGCATCATAAGGAATACTAATAGTAAGGTTGTTGTCGTCAAAATAATTGCTGTCTTTATAGCTGAATATGGTGTCAGGTTTTGGTTTAAGAACATCGCTAATCAAACTTTTATCCAAATCACCAGTAACATTAAATGATATCTTAGAAGTATTTCCATAGGTATCTTTCACCAAATAGTTGAAATCCATTTTATCATCTTTTGAAAAATGTACCCTTCCATCATTGATGGATTGTTTATAAATGCCTAAATGATTATTGGGTTCAATAAAACTTCGTTGAAAACGAATTTTCTTTTTCAAATACAAACCATAATCAATTAAAGAATTTATAGCTCTGGATTGATCGAAGCTAAATTTTTCCATCTCTGATTTAAAGATAATTTCTTTGCCTTTTTGCAATTCTATAGAATATATGCCACATTTGTTTCCGTATCCGTTCAGCAAATCGACAGTTTCTATGCCAATACCAATTTCACCATAAGCTATAATAGATTCATTGTTTTTAAGTTTGTAATTACCATTTGTTCCCGATGCCAAATATCGTTGTACATTTCTTTTATTACCTACAAAACTGGTGTCATTTAAAGGAGTTAGTGTTACACTTTTAATGATGGGCTTAATATTATCTTTTATGTCAAACCCAAAAAGTAAAGGGTTAACAGGGAATTCGGATTCAGTTTCTCT
>CAYRAD010000054.1:0-3505 GCA_964422135.1 uncultured Vicingus sp. | reverse complement strand
CGTAATTCTCCGAAGTTGCCTGCTAAATATAAAGGAATATCAAGAGGAGATCTAAAATAGTTTTTGGGAATACTGTCTTGAGCATAGCAATTGAAAATAAAAAAACTAATAAAAATTGAAAGAAAATATTTTTTAATCATATCTGAACCTATCAAAAATTCCACCAAACTCTTATGCAGACAAAGCTAACTAAGCTAAAATGAAAAAAATGGAATTTTTAATAATAATATTCACAAATAATCGTGTAAAAAAAACTAAATTTGTGGGGATTGGTTTTATCAACATATTTTTTTGATATAACAAATGAAAGATGTTCCGAATTTGATAAGTAATTTTAAAAAAAAAGCAGAAAAGCTAATTGAAAAACACAAGTTACTTATTGAAAAAAATGCACAACTTTCTGAAAAAATAGATAAAATTAATCAAGAATTAAATGAAAAAAATCAGCAAATCTCGGAATTGAACGACAAAATTAAATTGTTGAGAATTGCGGGAAGAGTTGATGGAGAAGGTACCAAAGAAGTGAAGTTGAAAATAAACGAAATGGTACGGGAAATTGATAAATGTATTGCTCAAATTAACAGATAATTAAAGAATCCCAAATGGGAGAGTTGTCGATAAAAATTAAAATTGCAAATAGGGTTTACCCTTTAACAGTTAATGCTGAGGAAGAAGAAGGTATAAGAAAAGCAGCAGAAAAAATTAACCATTCTATAAATGAATTTGAAAGGTTATATGATGTTAAAGATAAACAAGACCTGTTGGCAATGGCTACCTTGAAAGTAGCAACTCGCAACTTCGATTTGGAGAACAAAAGTGGTTTAGAAAGTGCTAATGTTAAAGAAGATTTAATTGCAGTCGAAAAGTTATTCGACCAATATCTGTAACGTTCTTTTAAATATTAAGAAGCAATAATTTACGAGAATATCACGCTTTTAGCGTGACTAAAATTCCCGTGCAAATTTATTTCGTTTGATAAACTAACGTTTTACTAATTAGAGCAAAGCTCATAAGTAAACAAGAGCAGGCCCCTTGTAAACCTGAAAAGGAATTCACCCCGATAACTATCGGGATTGGACACGGGAAGTTCGAACCTACTTGGCGGCTCTATCTATTTTTTTTATTGGGTTTATCCAAGCCAAGTTTGTACGGGTTTTTTTATTTCCAATAAAACAGGTAAAGCGTACTTTGCATAGGTGCATTAATTAAAACAAATTAAAATGGAAATAGTAAGTATTATTATCGGAATAGGGGCAGGAGCCATTATTGCGTCACTTGTTGTAATCGCCTTAATGAAAAAGGGCATTAACAATAAAAATGAGCAAATTCTGGAGGATGCTAAGGCTGAGGGAGAAGTAATCAGAAAGGAAAAAATCCTTCAAGCAAAAGAAAAATTTCTACAGCTAAAGGAAGAACACGAGAAAGTGATTAGCGAAAGAGAACGCAAAATTGCAGATATGGAGAACCGTATTAAACAAAAGAAAGAATCTGTTTCTAAACAAATCGAAGACGTTAAAAGAAAGGAAAATGAATTGACCAAAATTAAGGAAAACCTTTCCAAACAACTTGAGATAGTAGAGAAGAAAGAAAGCGATTTAGAATCTTCTCATCGGATGCAGGTTGAACAGTTAGAAACCATTTCTGGATTAAAGGCAGAAGAAGCGAAAGCACAGTTAGTTGAAGCTTTAAAGGCAGAAGCAAAAACGGAGGCATTATCTCATATTAAAGACATTGTTGACGAAGCCAAAATTAATGCCAATAAGGAAGCAAGAAAAATTGTTGTACAGACCATTCAACGGGTAGCAACAGAACAAGCTATCGAAAATTCAGTTTCTATTTTTAACATCGAAAGTGATGAAATTAAAGGTAGAATTATCGGAAGGGAAGGAAGAAATATTCGGGCAATGGAAGCAGCAACAGGCGTTGAAATTATTGTTGATGACACTCCTGAAGCCATTATTCTTTCCTGTTTTGATCCGGTTAGAAGAGAGATTGCAAGACTTTCATTACATCAATTGGTTACAGATGGCAGAATTCACCCGGCAAGAATTGAAGAGGTGGTTAGAAAGACCAAAAAACAATTGGAAGAGGAAATCATTGAGGTAGGAAAAAGGACAACAATTGATTTAGGAATTCATGGGCTTCATCCAGAATTAATCAGAATGGTTGGAAGAATGAAATATCGTTCTTCATATGGTCAAAACTTATTACAACACTCTCGTGAAGTAGCTAATTTATGTGCCACAATGGCTTCCGAATTAGGCTTAAATGCAAAACTAGCTAAACGGGCAGGGTTACTACATGATATTGGAAAAGTACCTGATGATGAACCTGAATTGCCACATGCTGTGTTGGGGATGAAAATTGCTGAGAAGTACAATGAAAAACCGGATGTATGTAATGCAATTGGTGCTCACCACGATGAGGTAGAGATGACCAGTATAATTTCACCTATTGTTCAGGTATGTGATGCTGTTTCTGGAGCAAGGCCAGGTGCCCGAAGGGAAGTAATGGAACAATACATTAATAGGATTAAAGACCTTGAAAATATCGGAATGACCTATCCGGGAGTGGAACAGGCTTATGCCATACAAGCAGGAAGAGAACTTAGGGTGATTGTAGAGAGTGGAAAAGTGAGTGATGCTGAAGCAGATACCATGTCATTTAATTTGGCTGAAAAAATTCAAACCGAAATGACTTATCCTGGACAGGTAAAGGTAACGGTTATCAGAGAAAAAAGAGCAGTTAATTATGCTAAATAGACCTATTTATATATAGTAACCCGTTGTGCATTTTAACAAAATTCTGTCAATTCGATTTCTATGACAAAACCAAACGGTTTTGATAGGAATTTCCATTTTTTATTAATGCAACAATAACATGAATAATTTTGTTTCGAACAGCATTTAAAACACTCATTTTATTTTTGCCTTCTTTTACTTTCCTTTTTTAACAAGCTGAAGTAGCTTATTGTTATATTTTTTATAGTAATAATATGGAGTGTTTGAAGACCCAAATCCTTTGTAAAAACGAGCTACACCTTCTAATTCTGAGCCTTCAAAATCTAATGTATAAGTAGTGTTTGCATATTGTTGAACAATAGTATCCACCAGTAAAAACATGGCTTTTCGCTCTTTGCCTTTTGGGTTAGAAGTGCCTGTTCTATAAATTAAACGATTAGCAGATTTTAATATAAAAGCAGTAGCGATAATTTCGTTGTTGTGTTTAACTAATGCAATAAATCCTTTATCATTATTAATACTTGCAGTAATTATATTTTCTAAAGTAGAATAGTGTAAAACAGAAATAGGGTTTTGAATATTTTGTTTGAAGAAATTAATAAACTCATCTACATCTTTGCTTTCAAAACTGATACTTAAATTTTCTTTAATTGCTTTGCTAATGTTTCTTTTGGTGTTGGTAGAAAAATGCGACTGAAGTTTTTCGTAAGAAGGACTTAAGTCTAATATTAAATTCGTTTTTGAGCTGATGTTTTTACTATCAA
>CAYRAD010000053.1:3729-10298 GCA_964422135.1 uncultured Vicingus sp. | reverse complement strand
TTGCTATGATGCATACCGATAAAAAAGGAAACAGTAAATTATTGCCTTCTTGTACTTTGCCGTTAACAGGAGTAGGGTGTGTAACCAGAATTATCACCAATTTGGCAGCTTTAGAAATTAAAAATGGAGCATTTTATTTGTTAGAAAGAGCACCGGGAGTAAGTGTGGAGGAAATAAAAGCTGCAACAGCCGGTAAGTTAGTTATTGAAGGTGATATTCCTGAAATGATAATAGATTAGCTCTGATAGCTTTCTAATATTCTTAATATTTTTTTTCAAATCTGTTGATTTTAAGGCAACTATCTGCCGAATTTTCAGTCTTTAAAAGGCAAGCTTTTAAAAAAAATAGTATCTTGTAAAGTTATATCGTTTAGATTTGAAAATTAGTATCAGCATATTGTCGATTTTTATCATTGCAAATTCATTTGCCCAGGTTTCTAAAGTTCAATTTATTGAGAATAAGGGTCAGTGGGAAGATAATATTAAATTCAAAGCTAAAATTCCCGGAGGTAATTTGTACCTTGAACAAAACGAATTAACTTATCTTTTTTATAATGAACAAGACATAGCAAGACTTCATGAACTGCATCATAAAGCTATAAAAAATCCAAAACCAGATGATTTTCTGTTGAATTTACATGCCTTTAAAGTTCAATTTTTAAATGCTCAAACTGATAAAATTTTGGCTTCAAAACCAACCAGTGATTATGAAAATTATTTTATTGGAAACGATTCCTCCAAATGGGCATCTAAGGTAAAGAAGTATGGCGAAACAAAGTACGATAACATTTACCCGAATATAGATTTAAAATTCTATGTAAAAGAGTATCATTTAAAATATGATTTTGTTATCTATCCGGGAGGCGATGCCAGTCAAATACAATTGAATTATGATGGTGTTGATCAGATTGAATTAAAAAAAGATGGTCAATTGGATATAAGAACTTCGGTAAATGAATTAATCGAACAAAAACCTTATGCTTATCAAAAAGTAAAAGGAAGGCAAAAAGTAGTAAAGTGTAGATTTAAATTGGAGAATAATATTGTTTCATTTGAATTTCCGAAAGGTTATGATCATACTAAAGAATTGATTATTGATCCTACATTAATTTTTGCCTCTTATACGGGTTCAACAGCTGATAACTGGGGATATACATCAACTTTTGATGATGATGGTAACGCTTTTGCCGGGGGTGTAGTATTTGGAGTTGGATACCCAACAACACTTGGTGCATATCAGGTTAATTTTAATGGAGGAAATGGTAATTATAGCTTCGGGTCGGATATTTCAATATCTAAATTCTCTTCAGATGGCACTTACCTTATTTATTCTACTTATTTGGGAGGATCTGGAAATGAATCACCTCATAGTTTAATTGTAAATCATAATAATGAGTTATTGGTTTTGGGTTCTACAGCATCTGCAAATTATCCAGCTTCAGCAACTGCTTATGATAATACATTTAATGGAGGGGTTATTTATACCGGATCAATACCTAATTATTTGGGTGGATCTGATATTATAGTTAGTAAATTGAGTACAAATGGTGATTTATTATTGGGATCTACTTTTATTGGAGGAAGTGATAATGACGGTTTAAATTTAGGTCCGGGCTTACGTTATAATTATGCAGATGAATTCAGAGGGGAAATAATAGTTGATGCCAACGATAATGTATATGTTGCAAGTTCTACTTTATCCAATGATTTTCCTATTTCTGCTGGCTCTGTACAACCTGCTTTGTCTGGAGGTCAAGATGCATGTGTTTTTAAAATGTCGCCAAATTTAAATTCATTAATTTGGAGTACTTATTTGGGTGGAACAAATGCCGATGCTGCTTATTCAGTTCAATTAAATAGTATAGGTGATATTTTAGCGACTGGAGGAACTGAAAGCCCCAATTATCCTACTACTGTTGGATCTCTAAATCCTAGCTTTCAGGGTACTGTAGATGGTTGGATTACTAAAATTAATAATAACGGAACTTCAGTATTAGCCAGTACTTTTATAGGAACTTTTGATTACGATCAGACCTATTTTGTACAATTAGATTCTGCAAACAATGTTTTTGTTTTAGGGCAAACAGAAGGTAACTATCCAATAAGCCCTGCAAGTGTTTATAATGTTCCAAATAGCGGACAATTTTTGCACAAATTAAGTCCGGATTTGTCAACCTCATTGCTATCAACAACGTTTGGAACAGGTTCGGGAAATGTTGATATTACCTTATCTGCATTTTTAGTGGATGAATGTAATTATATATTTATTTCAGGTTGGGGCGGAAATATTAATGTGGCGTATGGAGGACCTCCATATAGTACAACTAATGGATTACCGGTTACCGCAAATGCTATTCAGCCTACTACTGATGGAAGTGATTATTATCTGATGCTGTTAGAAGAAGATGCAGCTTCTTTAGTGTATGCTACATTTTTTGGAGGTAGTACCAGTCAAGATCATGTTGATGGAGGAACGAGTAGATTCGATAAAAAAGGGATTGTTTATCAAGCCGTATGTGCTTCATGTTTTGCATCAACTGCAGATTTCCCTACTACACCAGGTGCGTGGTCTAATACTGATAATAGCACTAATTGTAATTTAGCTGTTTTTAAAATAGACTTATCGATTTTAACGGCTAATGCTGATGTTTATACAACACCGTATTATTGCATTGGAGATGTAGTACATTTCAAAAATTTAAGTAATGGAGGGGTGAGCTATTTTTGGGATTTTGGAGATGGAAATACTTCAAATTCTTTTGAACCTACTCATTCCTACGACTCAAGTGGGGTATATAACGTAATGCTGGTTTCGTTAGATTCAATCACATGTCTAAAAAAGGATACCGCTTATACAACTATATATGTGGGTGGACCTCCGGAAATCAATTATATTCCTGTGAATGATTTATGTAGAGGAGATAGTATTCAGCTTAATGTTTCAGGTGGAGGAACCTATACTTGGACACCAAGTTATAATATTTTGAATAATAATACAGATTCTCCTATAGTTTGGCCCGATACGACAACAATTTATACTGTAATTACAACTGACAGTTGTGGAACCGATACTTCACAAATAACTGTTGTTGTTTTTCAAAAAAATATAAGTATTTGTAATGATACATTAGTTTGTATTGGTCAAAGTGCACAACTATCAGCTAGTGGTGGAATAAACTACTTATGGTCTCCTACCGCTTCTTTAAATAACTCCAACATTGCTAATCCGATAGCTACACCTTCGGTAAATACAGAATACAATGTTGAAATTACGGACACTAATAATTGTATTTGGGATACTATTATGACAGTATTTGTTGATAGTGTTTTGCCTGACGCTTTAGGTTCAGTGCCAGATACGGTTTGTCAGGGAGATAGTGTATCAATATATGCTTCTGGCGGCACAATTTATTCCTGGACTCCAAGCAACACTCTGTCTGCTCCCAATGACTCGCTAACGATGGCTTTTTCATCACAAACAACAAATTATGTTGTAGAAGTAGCTAATGCTTGTGGTGTGGATTATGATACTGTAGAGGTATATCTGAATAATGTAAATGCGATAATTGTAAATGATACAGCTGTTTGTATAGGTGATAAGGCTGATTTATGGGTAATAGGAGGAGAATCTAATTATTGGTATACCTCATCATCAGGGTATGGTGGAAATAGCATCATTCATCCTACTATTTATAATCCGACCACTTTTTTTGCAGACGTTACGGAGATTTTTAATGATAAAAGTTGTACAAAAACTTTATCTGTTTTTGTGGACACTTTGTCTAATCCATCTTTAGAATTAGGTGATGATATCAAAACCAAATGGGGAAATTTGGTAACATTAAATCCAATCACAAATGGAGTTAGTTTTTGGTGGTCTCCTGCAGAAGGGTTGAGTTGTGTTGACTGTCAGAATCCTCAAGTTAATGCAACAGAGTCCTCTACGTACTATTTAACAGTACAAGGAGAAAATGGATGTTTAAATTATGATACTATAACTGTATTTTTTGATGGTTCGATTTATGCTCCCAATTCGTTTACACCTGATGGTAATGGTGATAATGATATTTTTTATGTTTATGGTAAAGATATTGTTGAAATGGATCTTTATATATTTGATAGGTGGGGGGAACTATTATTTCACTCTAATTCTTTAGACATAGGTTGGGATGGAACTTATAAGGGTAGTTTCGCAAAAACAGAAACATACGTGTGGAAGGTTAAATATAGAGATGCACTTGATGTTGGTGGGGAAATGTATGGAACCGTTACTTTAATAAGATAGCTATTTATGGTCTTATTTTAAGAATTACGGGTAGTCATTTCAGTATATATTTTATACATTTACTTCTTCAAATTAAGTTAAAGCAATTGTTTGGCTTAATCTTTGGTTTTTTTACACACAAAACTATTGTCATGAAAAAATTATTATTTATCTGTTTAGTAACATTATTTATCGTTTCCTGTAAATCATCCAGTAAACAATTGGCATCCGGTAATTACGATGCAGCTCTTAAAAAATCGGCAAAAAAAATAAAGAAGAATCCCGGAAAATTTGAGGAAGTTGATACATTTAATGATGCTTATCGTTTAGCGTACGATAGAGATAATACAGAAGTGAACCGACTGAAACAGGAAGGAAATCCAGCCAACTGGGGTAGGATTTATCAGCTATATGTTGCAATGAAAGGACGTCAGGATTTAGCTGCCTCCTTGCCACCTGTTGGGATTAATTATACAGAGAGGGATTATACTGGAGAGATAGCCACAGCAAAATCTAATGCTACCGAATATGCTTATGCAAAAGGGGATGAATTAATGTCAAAAAACACCCGTGAAGATGCTCGTTTAGCTTATAAGAGATATAACGAAGCATTGAAATATAATTCGGATTATAAAGATGTAAAAGAAAAAGTAAAACAAGCAAAATTGGCCGGAACAACCAACGTATTTTTTAGAATTGAGGATAATACCAAAGTTTTAGTTCCAAAAGCATTAATGGAAGAAATCCAAAATATTGATATTGATGAATTAGACAAAGGATGGATAAACTACGACTCTTACATTGACACGACAATACTTTATCATTACTCTATAATTTTAAATTTGAAATTGATTGATGTTGCACCTGAAAAAATTTCTGAAAATTCTGCTACTGAAAGTAAAGAAATACAAGATGGTTTTGATTACGTACTGGATGCCAATGGAAATGTGACAAAAGATAGTTTGGGAAATGACATTAAAATTCCAAGGTACAAAACTATTACCTGTAAGGTTGTAAGGTATCAACAAAATAAAGCTGCTCGTGTAGCCGGTGATTTAGAGTATTATGATAATTCTAATGATAAATTGATGAAAAAAGAGCCTGTTGCGTCTGATGCCTTATTTGAAAATCGATATACAATAGCCTATGGTAATGTTGATGCTTTGTCGCCTGAAACTAAGAAAGAATTGAATACCAAACCCCTTCCATTTCCTGCTGATGAAGCATTGATTATGCAAGCCGGAGAAGTAATAAAATCAATGACCAAAGATATTATTGTAAAAAATAAAGATTTTTTGAAGTAACACTTAAAAAGCAAAACCAATACTCATCTTTACAGTAAAGTTATCGCTTGCTTTAAGTAATTTGTTCGGACCATAACGGTAAAAAGCTCCAACACCAAAAGAGCTATAATTGAGTTTAAGAATATTGTTTATTATCAATCCTGACTCGTAATAACCATGTTCCATGGTTTTAAAAGCAACGCCATTATGTAATTCTTGGTTGGCTAATGAACCAAATCCAACACTAGAAGTAATTATGAATTCGGGCTCAAATTTTTTAACCTTCAGCAACAAAGAACCAAAACTGTGTCTAAAATGAATGTTAACATACTTATTAGAGAAAAACTCATAAGGCAACATGGTTTCAAAAGCATTTTCGGTAGTTATTAAAAACGATTTAAAGTGAAAAGTACCTAAAGAACTATTAAGCTTATGTTGAGGAACTTCTCCATCAATAAAGCCTGCCTCGACATAAAAACTTGGCCGTCCAATGTTTTTAATTTGAAATTTTTTCTCTGCTCTTATCGTGTATCTGGTGTACTTATATTCTCCATTATATTCTTTTATTCCTTGCTCAATTTTAGCGTAAACTATTGGATAATTGCTTGGTTTGGCAAATTTCTGACTCAGGGTTTGAATGACTTTTTCTTTAAAGGCATACCGAAACTCTACGCCCACTTCATTAAAATTATAATATTGATCATGTAAAGTAGTGTTAGCATCAATACTTTTGTTGAAATAGTAATTATTGGTTACCTCAACATTTTCCTGGTTGGCAAACAGGTAAACTTTTAAATATCGGAGCGTTCTAAAGGCTAAACGACCTTCAACTTTATCAACATTGTTCATTCTTTCTAAGTAAAGAACACGATTTCCAGCTGCAGAAAGCAATGGGGTTTTATAGTCATAAAAATGAACAACCCCAGGCTCTTCAACATCTTTTATGTACGACACATTTAAGCTCACATCGTTTTTACGACTAATGACAACATCAACATCTCCTCCATACTTTACTTCCTTATC
>CAYRAD010000053.1:0-3629 GCA_964422135.1 uncultured Vicingus sp. | reverse complement strand
CGTTTTTACGACTAATGACAACATCAACATCTCCTCCATACTTTACTTCCTTATCATTAAACCCATAGGCACCATATCCACCCAATGAAAACCATTTGGAGATGTGTTCATTGGTGTGTAATCCTCCACCCAATCGGAATCCCTCATACTCATTATAAGTGGCAAACCGATTGATATCTAAATCAATGTAACCCCATTTTACTTTACCGGTCATTAAAGCTTCTAATGTTTTTGCTTTTCTATCAAAATGTTCTGCTTTTCCAAGACTATCAATAACATGGTAGGTATTTTTTTCTTTTTGTGTTAGTGTGTCTTCCCTGTATTTATCCCAAAACTCTTCGTCCTTTTTAGTGGCATCTATATCAATTTCTGTATCTACATAGCTAAATTCTTTTTTCGATATTTCAGGATTGATTTGGATGTTTTTGATGTAGGTTTTCCCAATCCCCAACATTTTAAAATTATTGATTTGAAGGTTGTTAAAAGTAATATTCGAATTCAGCTGAATGGGAAACCATTTCCCCTCAATTTTTTCATATTTCTGCTGAATTTTTATTGCCGTACTTTCGTCCTGTTCAAAAGGTTCTGCTATCACATTTTGTAAGGCATAGCCATCAGTATTTATGTAAAGCAATCCTTTTAAAGCATCAAAATTCTTCCCTTTAAATGGTCGGAATGAAATAATAAATACTGTATCAACTCCACTAAAAACAGTATCTTCAATAATAAATAAATATTTATTGATGCTGTTTGGGGTTATGGGATTAAGATAAGCTTTATCCAACACATGGATGGTTGGATTATAAAATGAAAAAGATTGGAATTGAGTCGCCAATAGCGAAAAAGTAGGGTTTTTTAATCCTGAAACTCTTGAAGCAATCACTTTTTCATAATTTTTATCAGGTTGTTTGTACTTGCGTTCGGTAACGGATTCCATCAAAAAAATATGATGGTCATCGAGCCATTTGATGGCTTTTTGGTCGCTAGTGTCTAGCTCTATTATTTTCTCTGGATTGTTAAGAATAGCACTATCAATCATTCCAGTAAAATACATTTTACTATACGATTCATATTTAAAATCGAGACTTTTTTCGGGGTTATGGATTTTTCTGTTTTCTACAACTTTTTTAATGATTCGATGAGCAGGATTTTCTCCAGGAAGCACTGTAAATTCGCTTAATTCGTAACTTGTTTTCTTCAACTCAATTATTAAGTTGTTTTGGTTACTGATAGCCACTTCTTTGGGTTGGTAGCCAACATAACTCAATTTTAATGTGCGAATAGGTTCGGAAGAAGTGAAATTAAAATTACCATCAATGCTTGTTGTTGTGCCATGGTGTTGATTGTTGGCAACAATGTTAACAAATGCCAGACTCTCTTTGGTTTTGCTGTCGATAACTTTTCCCTTTATTTTGTACTGAGCAAAAAGGCAGAAGGGCAAAAAAATAAAACCAAAGATGAAAAACTTCATTCATTCAAAAATTTAATGCTAATATACTTTTAAAAGTTGAATTAGTACTTTTGGATTTCATGTTAGGAATAACGCACGATCATATCAACTTATTATCAAAGCTATCTTTTTTGAGGATTGTAAATGCGTTGCTGGTCAAATGGAGTTTTTTTGTGTCTAAATGGACTAAAAATCCAAATGCCATTTCTTTTCCAATTAGCATTACTATTGAACCAACAACAGCTTGCAATTTAGGTTGCCCTGAATGTCCAAGTGGTTTAAAGCATTTTACTCGTCCCGAAGGAAATTTAAAGCAGGAGTTCTATCAAAAAATTATTAATCAGGTGTATAAAAAGTCGTTCTATTTAAATTTTTATTTTCAGGGAGAACCTTACATTAATCCTGATTTTTTAGAAATGGTAAGCTATGCTAATGCTAAAAAAATGTACACAGCCACATCTACCAATGCACATTTTTTAACGGAAGAAAACGCCAAGAAAACCATTAAAAGTGGCTTAAGTCGATTAACCATTTCTATTGATGGAACAAGCCAAGAAACTTACGAAAGTTACCGCAAAAAAGGGAGTTTAGATAAAGTTTTGGAAGGTACTAAGAATGTAATAAAATGGAAAAAAGAATTAAACTCAAAAACCCCCTACATTATTTTTCAGTTTTTAGTGGTAAAACCCAATGAACACCAAATTGAAGAGGCTAAAAAATTAGCAAGCGATTTAGGCGTAGATGAAATTCGGTTTAAAACGGCACAGGTTTATAATTACCAAAACGGAAATCCGTTAATCCCAACCATAGAGAAATACAGCCGCTACCAAAAACAAGCAGACGGAACGTATCGTTTAAAAAATCAACTACTCAACGAATGTTGGCGAATGTGGAGTTCTTGTGTGATTACCTGGGATGGCAAAGTAGTGCCTTGCTGTTTTGATAAAGATGCTCAACACCAACTAGGAGACCTACAACAATTACCTTTAAAGGAAATATGGCAGTCAAAAGTTTACAACAATTTTAGAAAAGCATTATTAACTAACCGACAAGCAATTGACATTTGCCAAAATTGTACCGAAGGAACTAAAGTTTGGGAGTAATTATCAAATTGTCATTCCGATTGGAGTGACAGCGGAACGAAACAGAGGAATCTTTTGACTTTAGCGGTTTAAATTAGGAAGATACCTCGGCTTTGCTCGGTATGACATCATAATTGAAAATTGTAGTGAAGAGTCTAAGGTTTGGGAGTAATACCCCTCTAACTCCCGAAAGGGAGAACCAAACTCACAATGCCGTTATTGCGGACTTGATTCGCAATCTGTTTATTAGCTGTGATAGTATCTTGAGGAGATTCCGTGTTAAGCACGGAATGACTCAGTTACTTTTTTTAATTAATAATACTAATCTTTTCAGTATAAATGGTTTCTCCATTT
This sequence comes from uncultured Vicingus sp., assembly GCA_964422135.1. GTDB lineage: Bacteria > Bacteroidota > Bacteroidia > Flavobacteriales_E > Vicingaceae. Next base: position 743 of record CAYRAD010000053.1, on the reverse strand, counting down.
TCGTTTTTTATTGCAACTAAATAAAGACCATTTTTCAGATTATTGGTAATAATTTGGTGTTCTATATTTTTAGAAGATAATATCTCTTTATGTGCAATTTTTCCAGTTAAATCCGAAATAAAAAGAGTTTGGTTTTGATATGATTGATACTCAATCGTAAATATTCCAGTATTAGGGTTGGGATAAAAATTAATTTCCTTTTCTCGACTGATTTCTTTTTCTCCTGTTACAATACAGCCATTCAAATAAAGATTATACTCCTGACTACATAAATCCAACCAGAATTTATCATCACCAGTAATAATTATATGATCATATATTGTTTCAATACTAGTAAATGAGGTTACACTAAAATAGTCATAAGTAAGCGTAGTAGAATTATAAACATAACCGTTTATAACACCATAAACTGTTGCATTTAAGCTATCACCACTAAACCTAAGCGTATCACCAACACAGAGGTTACTTACATCACTGCAATCATTTATACCAACAGTTATTTTATAAATATTGGCTTTAGCAGAAAAACCAATTAATAAAATACCTAAAAAAGCAATTATTTTAATCTTCATAATTTTTAGATTAAAATTGAAGGATTATTACCTATTGGAAAGACGGATTTAATTGAATTTGGTTGCCAAAATTGTACCGAAGGAACTAAAGTTTGGGAGTAATGCCCCTCTAACTCCCCGAAGGGGAGAACCAAACTCCCAATGCCGTCATTCCGTACTCATAACAAACAA
>CAYRAD010000052.1:6487-10402 GCA_964422135.1 uncultured Vicingus sp. | reverse complement strand
CGATAAATATTTGCTCCTCTTTTAGGATAAATATCGGTAATTGCATAAAAAGAATTGTCCCCAACAGGTTGTGTTTCTAATATTTTTGTCCATTCACCATTTACCAATTTTTCAATATCATACCGCTCTAAACTTAATTCTGTAGCTACATTCCAATTCAATTCAATAAAATCATCATATGCACGTCCTTCAAAATTTAACAACTCAACTGGTAAAACTACACAATCTAAAGATGCTGAACCACCCCATGATAATGTATAACCAGTACCTGTACCAGACCAGTCATTTACCATAATAAAAAATTCATCACCTGGACTAACTCCTGTGATTGGTGCCAACCAACTATCACCTGTTACATCTTCGGTTGTACCTGTTTGTCCTGCTGCAAAACCAGTAGCTGCACCAGCTGCATAAGAACATCGAACAGGATTTCCTAAAGCAGCACAATTATTAGATTGGAAAACTGCAAAGTCATAATCATCTGTACTATTGGTTGGATTAATTGTCATCTCCCACGTACCACCAGTATTTATAATTACATGATACCATGTAGAATAATTTTCTGCTACAATACAATCTCCACAAGTAGAAACTAAACCAGGACCACCACTAGTACTACTTATAGGTGTATTTACACAAACAGGAGTATTAGTTGAGCAATCTTGATCATTTAATAAATCTCCACAACCGGGAACACAAGATAAAGTTATTTGCCAACCTGCTTGGGTAGTAATAAAATCTGAGTAAAACCTAACTCCAATACACCCACTAGAATCTGTAGAAGTAAAAGTGGCATTCCATGGGTTAATTGTTCCACAATAATTTCCTGTTTGGGGGTTGTTTTGAGTCGCTCCGTCTATTAATATTAAATAATCATAACACCCCGGAAAAGCAGGCTCAATATCAATATAATTGATAGTTGCTCTAACACATTGTCCGTTAGATGTGGGGCAAAAAGTACGATAAATTCCTCCAAATCCGGGAGTTCCTATATTATTAGAATAATTGTTTAAAGCACCTCCATCATCATAATATGTGCCTGAACAAGTATTTACCATACATGCCCCTGCAAATGTATTCTGTAAGCCAGTAATAGGCGCTAAGTATGTTTGGGAATTACTCAACAATGGTAACAATAACAATATGAGTACTATCTTTTTCATTTTGTTGATTGTTTAGGTATTGTCTTTAAAATTAAGTTTTTTTTAGATGAATCGGTAGGATCATATATTATTATTGGTGTACCTCCAACTTTTTTCTGTTTTTTAATTCCAACTTGACGTAAATTAGAGTTTGTAGGGTTATCTTTATTCTTCTTGTTAACCCGAACTTTACTAGCTGCAGAAGTTAAAGAATCTGGCTCTACCATAATTACTTGAGCATCTAAATCTATAACAACTACTACAAGTAAAAATCCTAATATATATAACGCTTTTTTCATAATAATTAAACTAAACAATCTTATAATCAATAATTTACGTAAGTAAAATTACACAAAATTTTATTCTTTTACGAAAATTTTACTACAAAAGTTGCTTTGCTTTTAAGTTTATTGATTAACTGTACTTTCATTTTTAGATTGCAACTCCACTTGTTGCAACTCCACTTGTTTTTGAATTAAATTAATAATAGCCTGATTGTGTATAAAATATTTTTTTTATAAATATGATATTCATCATCTTTATTACTTAACAATAATACGTAATTTTTATAAAAAGGTTGCTTGCTTTACGTAAAAATTACTACGTATTTATACGTAAATTAAAGAGGAGTTACTTCTTGGTCTTTTGCTTGCATTTCAGACAATCTGTCAATTACTTTAACATAGATACTATCCATTGTTTTTGGCTGATTGGTATAGTATTTAATGCTATTACTAATTTGTTCCTTAGAAATATTATATTCAATATATATTTCTTTAAATAATTCCGATTGATTAATACTTGAGTCTTTTATCGTAAATTTAAACTTAACCAATGCCTGAGTTATTTCCATTTCAGTTAGTACATCTACCAATTTTTCTTGTGGAATAATATTATTGGGTATTTCATTATCAGAGTTAATACAAGAATAAAAAATAATACTCACTAATAGTAAGTTTAAATGAATATATTTTTGTAACCGTTTCATTTAAAAGAAAGCCCCATTCTATAAGTTGTGTATTGCATTTGTAAGAAAATTTGTCAATTCGAGTGAGTTTCACGATTAAAATGAGTGAAATTTGTATCGAGAATACAAATTTTAATAAAAAAAGAACATGTTCTCGATACTTTTTCTTTTAGAAAAAACTCGAACTGACACTTTTTTTATTAAGCCGGTACTTCTGCTTTATTCGATTTAAGTGTTTTTGCAGCTTCCAACATTTTTTCTATCATACCTGAACCGTATTCTCCACCAACAATATCTCTAACTTCATAGGTATCGTGTCCGATAACGGCCTTATAAAAAAAGTGATTTTGAGTTTTTACTCCCGAGTCAGGAATATCCTGTGTATAAATAATAGCATTTTCCTCTTCTTTAGTAATCTCAGATGTAAATACCAAATCTTCTTTTAAATCTGTTTTCAATAATTCGATGTCACCATCTCCATACATTATCTCGAGGCCAAAATTCTGACCCACAACAACTTCTAATGCACCCCTTTCGGTAAGAACAACATCTGGTTCTCCATTATTTTCTGCATCCGGAACCATAACAATTAAATTAAACCCCCATTTGGATAAATCTAACTCTTCAAAACCCTTTAATTTAGGTTTTTCAACTACATCATTGGTTTTAACATCGTTGTTATTATCACCTCCACAGGCAACAAAGGATAACAAAAAAACTGTACTGATAATATAAACTAATCTCTTCATTTTTTTACTGTATTTGTAAGCAAATATAATTAAAAAAATAGAACATAGAAATTAGATTTCCGAGAATAAAAAAATATTCGTTTATCTTCGTTTTTTCTAATTTCTATTTCCCTATTTTAACCCTAATTCCCTCGGAATGAGAAGTAAATTCTGGTGCATACATGCATTGTATGGTTGTGATTCCATTAGAAAAATCTCCACTAATATTTACTCTTAATGAATATTCGAACACATAAGTTCCTTTATTTAAATAATCAAAAAAGAAATTAGTCGATGCATCTTTGGTACTTTCATAGTAACCCAATCCATCTTGATAGCGATAACCAGAAAACACATTAATTGGCTCAAATCCTGCTGCACGCATGTCTTTCATGTGAACATATTCCATGTTTCTATCCACTCTCAATTCAATTCTAACTTTTATTTTATCACCAGGTTTTAGTTTTGTTCCTTCAATAACAGGAGTAATAATTGGACCAGTTGGTGAATTAGTTTCTAAAAACAATTTCTTAACTAATTTTAAAGGAGTTTCGTGTGGCGTTATTTTATCTAACTGCTCAAAATATTGCCAATACATTGCTCCCCATGCTACTCCATCATCTTTTTTTGTTACTGTTACATTTCCCATGTTGGATTTAATCTCAGATTTACTCCATGAGGTTTTAAAGTATCCCGTTCCAGCTTCCACTTTTACATCGTCCATTTTTTTAGGATCAATAAGGTGGTTCCCAACTTTTATTTCTACCAATTGATCGCTAGCTAATAAATCGGTTCCTCTTAACAACAATGCATAACAAGCTTCTGTTGTTGCTTTTGTTGTTTTCCAATCTTGTGTTTGCTTTTGTTTTAGCAACCAAACTTTCATGGCTTCAACACTTTCCTTATCATCTGCAACCTCATCAAATGCTTCAATCAATAATGCCTGAGTTTCTATTGGTGCTTGATACCAATAATAGCCACCTCCATTTTCCTTCCAATACATTCCCATTTCCTCATTATTTATGGCATTTTCTTTTAATGATGCCATAATTTTTTGTTCTACTGGAATTCCTGTTTT
>CAYRAD010000052.1:0-6387 GCA_964422135.1 uncultured Vicingus sp. | reverse complement strand
TGGCATTTTCTTTTAATGATGCCATAATTTTTTGTTCTACTGGAATTCCTGTTTTTGGTTTTCCATCTCTGTACAATGCTAAAGCAATCATTCCTTGCATGTATCTGCTCTTGCTCAACCAGTATTTTTTTGCCTGACCAAAATAATATTCATAGGCTTCTTTATTTCTTGAACTTATTGCCACATCTTTAACAAAGAAACTTCTGGCATACAGGTATTGGATTTGGTCATAACTAATATGGTCTTTTTCCAAGTCAACACCATACTTTTTCAACCATTCATAATCCTCTCTGATTCTGTCATCCAAATAACGAACTGCTTTGGTAACCATATTCCAAGTTTGGTAATTCGTTCTAATATTTTTTACGCCCAAATGATCTAAATGTCCCATACCAGTTACAATATGCTGAGTGATGTACCTACTTTCGGGCATTCCTTTAAACCAAGTCCAACCTCCATTAGAAACCTGTAGTTGTTGTAGTTTTTTTTCTGCTCTTCCCAACTCATTACTCATACGATTCAAGTCAAATAAAAGCCCTACCCTTTTTTTACGTTCACTCTCATTTTGTGAATTCAGCACCCAGGGAGTTTCTTCTAACATTAAGGATTTTAATTCTTGATTTTTCTCCAAATTAGATAAGAATGCTTCAGGACTTTTTGATTTCCAACTGTCAAATACATTTTTAATTTTTGGATTAGAATTGGCAATATGAGATGCTATTGAATTGGCATAAAAGCGACTAAATGTTTGCTCAGCACATTCGTAAGGATACTCCATTAAGTAAGGAAGTGCCTGAATGGCATACCATGCAGGGTTTGAAGTAAATTCTAATGTTAATTTATGATTTCTAAGCGTTGTTGATTTATTATTGATTAATTTCTCGAATTTGAAATTTTTAGTTTGATTACCACGAATTGGCAAAGGCATAGATTCGGTTACCAGCATCCTGTTGGTTAAAACTGGAACAGGCACTTCTTCTCCATCGGTAAAGTTTCCTGCTTTTGCCACCACTTTAAAAGTAATAGCCGAATAACCTTCAGGAATTGCTATTTCCCAATTTACTGAAGTACTTTTTCCTTTTTTAACATTAAAGGGTGCCGTATCTTCTCCTTTCAATAATTTATCAGAAATCAATTTCATGGTTAGTGCATCATAAAAAAAGATTTTTGCTCCACCACTTAGGGCTTTATCTGATAGGTTAGTGATTTTTGTGCTAAAAGTCATTTGGTCGTTTTCTCTGAAAAAACGTGGAGCATTCGGATAAACCATTAAATCTTTCTGGGTTACGGTTTCTTCATAAATCATTCCTGTTTTGAGATCTTTAGTATGGGCCAATCCCATAAACTTCCATTTGGTTAAGGCTTCTGGAATGGTAAAATTGATGATTACTTCTCCATTCTCATTAGTAGTTAAATGTGGATAAAAGAAAGCTGTTTCGGCAAAGTTTTTTCGAGCTTTAACATCATTAAATTCTTTCCCGTTAATAGCTTGTTGTGATTCTCCTGTTGCCATCTTTCCACCTACGGCATTAGCTGCAAGTATCGTTGCATCTCCGTTTTTATCTTTAGAAGGTGACGCAGCAGGGATATTATTTGCGAAATTATCCATTTTTCTTCTTTTTCTTTTTGATTTTTCTGCATACCCAAAACTTCCAGAGCGATCATCTTCTTCATCCATTGCTGCTTCCTCAGAAGCTGTTTCCATATCATATAAATAATCACCTCTTGAGCTTCTATAACCATAGTCACGATAATTTCTACCATATCCAAAATAGAACCCAAACCAGTTTAGCCTGTCATAAACTTTTGTTTTTAAATTATATAAACTCTTGTTCCAATTGTAGGATACCAATTGAGAATTAGCATAAGAAAAAGATGTGTTACTTTGCCAGTATCTTTGACTATAGTCATAGTACAATACATCAAGTCCCCAATTGTTCGCTCTAAAAGCATCCAAGGAAGCATCGTATAATGTAGCTACCATTTCAGCAGCTACCTTCTCTCCTTTTTTACCTTTAATTTTTATTTTCCATTCTTCTTTTTGTCCAGGAAATAATTTGTTTCGGAAAGTTTCAAACTCTAAATCGAGCATTTTATTGGTATATGGAACAGTGACTGGTGAAGAGTAAATGAATTTTCTACCGTGTTTAACAAAAGTAAAATGTACTTGAAAATTACCTCTGTATTTTTCTAATATTGGGATTGAAATCTTTTTTTGCTGTTGGCTAATTTTTATCCATTCTTTATGTACAATTTTTCCTTTGTGTTCAATTTCAAAGAGTACATTTACATCTTTTGCTGCTGAACCAATTAAAAATTCAGCTTTTTCACCAGGTTCCCCTTTTGTTTTTACTGGAGTAAACCATCCAATTTCATTAACAGGTACATTCTTTTCAATATCGTTGTAAACTGTAAAATATTTAACTTCCTTAACTTCTTGTCCAAATTTATCTTTGGTTGTTGCTTCAATTACATAGTAACCTGATTGCCATTCGGGCAAATGATAAAGTTGAATAGATTTTTTTGCTGCCGTATTAAAATCATGATCGTAAACCTTTATGTTCTTTTCCCACTTGTACTTATTATTTTCATCCTCATAAACATCTATAGGAAAATCTTTTAAGTAATCTTCTTTGGAAATATATTGCTTATCTCCTTTTGCCCATAAAGCCGTTCGATAATATTTAATTGGCATTTTTAGTGCCCAAACTTTAACATTTCCTTTTGCAGGCTCATCTTCTCCGTTTAAGTTCGTTGTCGAAAAATCAAATGTATCAACCGCATTTTTATTTACTTTTTCGGGTATGCTCATAGAAATATTCAGTGCTTTATAACCAACATATACATAAGCTGTTGAACTGTGAGTTTCTCCATTAATATCTACTACATCAGCATAAACTGTATAAGAATAGGTTGGAGAGAATTTTTTACTTATAGATTTATCAGGCTTTGCAATAAAATCAATTTTAAAATCGCCATTATCATCCGTTTTAGTTGTTCCATTCTTAATCTCCATTTCTGATGAATAAGGCCAAAATCCCCATCGGTAATAACACCAATAAGGAAAAGAGGCATTACGAACCACTCGATATTTCACTTCTCCTTCATCTAATGCTGCACCGGAGTATGTTTTAGCATTTCCAACCACATTAACCTGTTCTTCTAGTTTATAACTACCTTTAATCGGTTCAAATTTTACTTCAAATTTTGGGCGTTTATATTCCTCAACCGAAAAGTAGTTGCTACCATGAGCATCAGAAATATACATTTGTCCATTTAACCCGTTATTTGGAGCCACAAACGACCCACTAAATGTGCCATATTCATTGGTTACTAATTTTAAACTTGATACTTTTTGATTGTTCACATCATAGAAAGTAACATTAGATTCGAAATTGGTTTTAATTTTATTGTTATTTTCATTGTCTGTTTGCAATACTATTCCTTTAAAATAGACTGTTTGCCCTGGTCGATAAATTGCCCTATCTGTAAAAAATATTGTTCTGACATAGGTTCTTGCATTATCGTAATAACGATATTGATATTGAGAATCCTGTGTGTTTAATTTATCTTTTTTGTAGGAGAAATCTGCATAAAAATACCTGTAATCTGAACCAGGAGTCACTTTGAATGATCCATTTTCATCGCTTACTTTGGTCCCCAATGATTTCCATTCGTATTTTCTGAACGTATAATTGTATTTTTCATAATAAAGTTTAGCCTGCACACCTTTTAAAGGATTTCCTTTTTCTCTATCCATCACAAAAAATTCCACTTCTTCTTTATCATTTTTCCTTGTTAAATAACTTAAGTTTGATATCCAGAATGGAGTCAATGCGATTGCCTCTTCCTTGTATATAAGCTCTTTAGAAGAAGAAGTCAATAAAACATAAAATCCCAAAGGTAAATTGTCCATTTTTATTTCACCTGAATGTTCCTGAAAATCACCTTCATTTTCTAAATTCATATCCCATTCTTTAACAGATTCACATGCCAATATTTTTTCCATTCGTTTATCACGATCAAGATTTCTATTCCATTCTTTATAATCATCAAAATCGGTTTTTACCAGTTTAAAATGAACATTAGATAAGTTTTTAAAAGTTACCTTTGCTTTAAAAGGAACATTAGGTATGTTCACTTTTTCTATCATTACATTCAGATTCTTCATTTTAATCTGATTCTCTAAAAACCTGCATCGGTCAGCTCCATACGTATCCGGAAATTTTTCAATAGCACTTAAGCACATATTGACAGCCGTTTTTAATTCCCATTTATAATCATCTGATTCCAATGGTTTATAAGAATTTCCCCGAGCCTGATGAACTAATGCTAATTCATAGAGAATTTCGGTGGAAGTTGGAAAATCTTTAAAATCTAAATATAATTGGCTTAATGAGTTATAGTACAATGTATCTTTATTTTCAAGTACTGAATTTTGTCGGACGAATTTTAGTCGCTTTAATTCCACATCAATCAAAGCTTTGGGAATAGTATCGTTTATGTGATTTTTAGTTAAGTTTTGGAGAATTTGTAAGGCATAATACTTTAAAGACATGCTGTCTTTGCTCTCAATTTTTTGATTCACAAAATTTTTGTAGGAAGATAAATACCCCGAACTATCCATTACAAAAGCATATATTGGTTTAGTAATATTAGGTTCTTCATTCATAAAATAATCACTGGCTCTATGAGCTAAAAAATCGTACAAATATGGTCGATAACTTCGAGCACTATCTTCAATGATTATTTCACTGAATGTTTCAATAGGAGTTCTTTTTAAGCTATCAATATTTTGAACTGATAATAAGTAATGTTTAATGCTTGCTTCTGTTATTTTCTTTAAATCCCATGTTTCTATATCATTATTGTCAAAGTTTACAGTTTCAGACCTGTTATAAAATTTCCACCTGTTATTTTGATAATACCTCCAATATGATTCTCCAATAATAGAATGTATTAATGGATTTAATGGATAAATAGATTCTTCTGCTTCTTTATTCAGCTCATTGATGGTTTTAACAAAAGCCTTTTCTTCAACATAAGATTGAAGTTTAGCTTTAATAATTAAAGCTTTAATAATTTGTTCGTGATTTTTTTCTTCTTTGGCTTTCTTGTAAATATTCTTAACTTCTGTTAGTGCCGATTTGGTTAATCCGTTTTGCTCCAGAGAGTCAACTTTTGTCCATTCTTCTTTATAAACTTTCCCTTTGGCATAAATAAGTAAAGGCTTTTTATTGTGTGAATCGTTATCAGTAATATTAGAAGATGAGCAATTAGTTAAAGCCCAGATTACTACAAAAAGTAAAAGGGTTAATCCGATAAATTTCTTAAATTTTATGAATTTCATAATGCAATATTTTGGTGAGTAACAAACTTTTAGAATGTAGATGTTACATTTTATAAAATTGCATAAAATTTACCAAAAAAAAACACTCTAATAATTTAGAGTGTTTTTAAATTATATTTTTTTTTTTATTTAAAAATAAAATTTATTGGTAAATTAAAAGAAACGCTAACAGCTTTACCTCTTTGTTTTCCAGGTTTCCATGCCGGCATTGCTTTTACTACTCTAATGGCTTCTTTATCTAACAAATCATGTACGCCTCGGATAATTTTAATATCTCTAATCTTTCCATTCTTGCCAACCGTAAAATTAACAAATACTTTACCGGTAATACCATTAGCTTTTGCTGCAGGAGGATATTTGGTATTATCAGCTAAAAATTTCATCATTTTTGGAACGCCACCCGGAAATTCAGGCATACTCTCAACAATAGTAAATACTTCTTCCTCTACTACTTCTTCTTCTTGTTCAAAAACTTCAACAACTGTTTCTGCATCAGCTTCGGTATCAGCCATTTCAACATCTTCTACTTCTACTTCATCTTCTACAATTTCGATAACTTCAGGTGCAGCAGGTGGAGGTGGTGGTGGAGGTGGTGGTGTGTTTTGTTCGGTAATCGGAATAATATCTTCTTCTTCCTCAGCAACTACAACTTGCCCAAGTTCTGCAGCTTGAACATCGAAGAATTTCCAATTAATCATTGAATAAACAATAAATAGAGAAAGTACCAGACCTGTAAGAGTAAATGTTCCTCTTAATTTTTCTAAATCTGCTTTTGGGCTTTTTTTTGGTTCCATAACTTTAAATTTCAATGTATAAAATTAATAATTTTTTTTGTAGCAATTTATTTTAAATCTAACCATCTTTTTATCGGCATTATTTTTAATACTAACGGATAAATTAGCACCCCAATTATTGTTCCTATTGTGTTAGCCATAAAATCGTACCAATTGCCACTTCTGTTAATAAAGATGTAATGCTGTAAAATTTCCATAAAACCTCCATAAATTATTCCAAATAAAACAATTAAAACTGTTATG
>CAYRAD010000051.1:0-10577 GCA_964422135.1 uncultured Vicingus sp. | reverse complement strand
TTTTATTTCCTTTCATTTAGATTAAATCGGTTTGATGTGTGTCCTTTTATGTGACCTCAAAGAGGAAGACATATATTTTGTTGGATTAAGATTTATTTTAGCTTTGTAGCTATAAGTCCTTAGTCTCCAACACTCTTGCTTAGCTTCAGACGAAGGACAGTTGGGATGATTTACTCTTTCACCACTTTAAAACGTGCTTGTTGGTCAGACGCTTTTATTTCTACAAAATAAACCCCTCTTGAACCTTTAACAGGAATTTCCACTATTATTGTATTTACATTTTGTTTGGTAAACACTACCTGACCCAATGCATTGTAAAGCGTAATTTGAGCATCCAACACATTTTGTGGTAAGGTTACCCTCAAATTGTTTTGTGTAGGGTTAGGATAAATGCTTATTTCATTTAACCAAACCGGTTCATTTATATCCACATTAACAACAGCATAACACACCGAAGTGTCCGTACAACCGTTTTGAGTTACAATAACAGCATAATCTCCATTACTTGTTGCCGTATAGCTTTGATTGGTCGCTCCTGCAATAGCACTAAACCCGTTATTACAATCCACCCATTGGTAAACTGCTCCTGTGGCATTTGCTGTTAAAATAGGTGGATTTGCGGTTACGGAAGTATCAACGGTATTTATCGTTAAGTTGATGGTAATTATACTATCACATCCGGCTGCATTAGGGATGGTATCCATGTAAGTACTGCTGTTTGTCCACGTATAGTTACCACTTGGTGAAGTATAGCTGTCGCAAGCGGTTGGGTTTATGGTGGAAGTAGTATTACTACAATAATTATCCCCAAACTTTAAAATAAAGGCGTCATAATAAGTTCCTCCACCTGTTCCTTGAAAATAACTCCCACCTCCTGGGTTTTGCGTAGGAAAATCAGTTGACACAGTTTGTCCCGTCACAAACAAATTGCCCAAAGCATCGGTAGCAATGGAATAGCCTACATCATTAGAACTTCCCGCATAATAAGTTGCCCACTGACGGACACCATTATTAGAAAATTTCAATATAAATACATCCCAATAAGATGTAGTACCATCACCTGTTCCATCAAAATATGCCCCACCACCAGGATCTTGAGTGGTGAAATCGGTTGACTTAGTTTGTCCTGTTACAAACACATTGCCCAAAGTATCGGTAATGATGGAATTGCCATAATCACTACTACTACCGCCATAATAAGTTGCCCACAGCCGAACACCATTGTTATCAAACTTCAAAATAAAGATGTCCCAAATACCTGCATTAGTACTCTGGAAATACCCTCCTGCCAATGAATCTGTGGGGAAATCGGTAGAAGTTGTCCATCCCGTAATCCATACATTGCCCGATGCATCTGTAGTGATGGAATTGCTCTCATCATCATTACTACCTCCGTAATAAGTAGCCCATTGACGAACACCATTATTATTAAACTTCAAAATAAAAATATCCGAACCAACTGCTTTACTTCCCTGAAAAAATGCCCCACCTCCGGGATCTTGAGTAGGGAAATCAATCGAATAAGCCCTTCCTGTCACAAATACATTGCCCGTAGTATCGGTGGTGACAGCATATCCATAATCATTACTAGTACTTCCACCGTAATAAGTTGCCCACTGTCGGATGCCGTTGTTATCAAACTTCAATATAAAAACTTCATAATAAGTTCCACCACCTGTTCCTTGAAAATACGCACCTCCACCGGGATCTTGGGTAGGAAAATTTGTTGATTCAGTCCAACCAGTTACAAACACATTGCCCGAGGCATCGGTAGCAATGGAATAACCACGATCAATACTATTACCTCCGTAATAAGTAGCCCATTGACGAACACCATTATTATTAAACTTTAATATAAAGATGCTATAATTCCCTGTAAGAATTCCTTGAAAATAACTCCCGCCACCAGGGTTATGGGTAGGGAAATCTGTTGATCCAGTCTCTCCCGTTACAAACAAATTGCCCAAAGCATCGGTGGTGATGGAATAGACATAATCATTCCCGCTTCCTCCATAATAAGTTGCCCATTGACGGACACCGTTGTTATCAAACTTTAAAATAAAGTCGTCATAAAAAGTTCCTCCACCTGTTCCCTGAAAATACGCCCCACCTCCGGGATCTTGTGTGGGGAAATCGGTTGAAGAAGTATATCCCATTACGAACACATTACCAGAAGCATCGGTGGTGATGGTATTACCAGCTTCATGATAACTTCCCCCATAATAAGTACTCCATACTAATGCTAAGGGCGGGTCTATAATTAATGCTGCGTTAGGGTTAGGGTTGGCAATGGCAAAACATAATTGCTTATTTTCTTCCTTATAGGTGGCGGCTATCGGTTTCTTGCTACTTTTTTCATATACTTTTAATTCACCATCTTCTATATTGCCTAATGGCGTAGAAAAAACGAGTTTTTTGCCATTTTCTTTAATCTCATAATCTGCCCAATTTACCTTCAATTGTATTTGTTGTGGGTCAGTACCGGGGTGCACATAAAACTCATAGTGCATTTGCCCATCTTTAAAAAACCATACCCAATCAATGCCAGGATACACGTCTTTTACGGTTACTTTTTGGTAACTTACTACATTCAAAGCCCCATCGGGACAAGAAGGTAAATAATAATTGATGTAGCCGGGTAAAGGGTTTTCATATACCACATTAGCATTACTGATTGTAGCGTTTTGTAAATTTATATCAAAACGGGCATAGTGAAATTTTGATGTTGTGTCAATGCTTAAAGAAGGGGCATGCTTGTTTACAACGCTTTCTTGTTTTTTTTCTGTTTGGTATAGCACATAGCTTACTCCCTTTGGAGTTATGTAAATGCTGTACTCCGACAATTTTGCACGGAATAGCACATCGTTTATGCGTTCCCCATTAAAATTTTGTATTTGCCCAATGTTTTTTTCAAAACCAATGGTGCTATGCATCCATTGGTTAACGGTGGCTTCATTGGGTGGTTGTGAGGTATTATTTTTATTTATACCCCAAAACGTTTTATTGGCAAAAGCCAATTGGCAGCTTATGGCTGCCACTAATGTAAATAAGTAACGTGTTTTCATAGCTTAAAAAACTTTTGATTTTCAAATGCCAAATAATTATAACCTCAAAAAAAATAATTTATAAAAAGAAAACCATTTTAAACTCATATAATTTTATAAGATAGCATCCCTTTATATATAATGAGTATTGTTTCTATATTCAAAGATAAATATTTTTTGTTTTACCTCACTGTCCATAGTTGAAACTAAGAAAGAGTTTTGGAGACTAAGGACTTCAACTACAATAACTTATATTCTTAAAACAATAAAATTATTATATTTGAGATATGTCAGAAAGAGGTTATAAAGTACGAAATCAACAAGGACTACATTTTATAACCTTTGCTGTAGTTGAGAAAAAGGATTAATAAAAATTGAGTTATTATGAAGTCCGTAGTTGCCATTACTAATAATGGCCTAACTTCAAACTAAGAACAGTTGGTGAGGTTGTGCTGAGAGCAACAATCTTAGTGTAATTATTTTGATGAACTATTCTTTATTAAAAAATTTTAGGCGTGCCTATATAATTCTATTTCAATTTATACTGATAACCTAAAGTTAATTCAGAATAATCTGCTTGTCCGAAATTGGCTTTAATATGTGCACCAACAAATAAATTATGTCTGGAAAGTTTATTAGTATTTATCAGGTAAAGATTTAACCCTAATCTGGTAGAAATATAGTTTTTGAATTTTGCCGTTAGTACTTGAAAAGATTGAAAAGTGGTACCTACATGAAAATCTTCGTTGTATTGCTTGTAAAAAGGCTTGTAAATATTGCCTCCCAACTCAAGATCCATGCTTATATGATTCATCAATAATTCAGCACCAACAAAAACAACAACATTTGATGCTGAATGCTTTGGATTAGCAATATATTCTTCCAACTGTCTATCAATAATTTGGTGGTAATATTGTTCATAAAATCGATAAGTTATTCCTGATTTCAAGTTAAGAAAGTTATTTGTAGTTCTTCCAACATAAATTGTAGAACACAGCACTCTCCTCTTTCCTTTTCCAACAGGGCCGTATTCATTACCATATTCATGAAAACCAATACTTCGCCTTAAGCCTATTGAATATGACTTGGATTTAACTTTTTCTTTATTGGCTATAAAATTATTAACCGTATGCTCTTTTCCATAAAACTGGGCTTCAATACTTATTAAACCTGAATTTAAACCTAAGTTTGGTAATTGTGTATGCCCATTAGAAGCATGAGAAAATCCGGCACCCAGCTTAATATTCATTCCTTCTTTTTTATAAATAATTTTATAAGCAAAAGCCTGAAACCCCCAAGTAAAACTGGAACCTACATTTACATTTATTGGATTAGTGATGCTATCGTAAAAAGTAGTAAAATAGGAAACTCCTAATCCTAGTTTCAGGTAGTATGGATTTTTAAGTTTATTAAAAAATTGATAGGTGATAAAAGGCATGGCGTTAAATTGCTGTCCAAATATTTTGTTGTTACCAATACTCGAATAGAATAAACAGATCCCTGCTTCGGGGAAATTGTAATACTTTGCCCATGTAGAATTAGTATCGGAAAAGGTTCCTAAACTCAACTCCAAACCTTGTTGAAGATGTGTATTTGGAAAATGATTAATATAATTGGGTACCACCCTTCCTAACATATACTCAGCAGAAAAGAATAAATCAGCATTTCCTTTATTTTGAGAAAATCCTTCAGTATTAACTAATATAGTTACACAACAAAATAATATGTAATAAAGATGTTTAATATTTATCCCTTATTAAAATAGAAGCCAATGATAACTAAATAATTTTAATGATAAAACCCTTTCTGAAATTTTGTAGATTGTTTGAGATGATAATCTATTTTCCTTTCTAAACCTTTATCTTATATGCACAATCAAAATGTCCTTCTGGGCATTCTTTCTTTCCATGTAAACCGCATGGGCGGCATTTTAATTCCTCTTTTACTTCAACAATTTTAGAAGCATCTGATAAGGGTCCGAAACCAAATGAAGGAACTGTTGAACAAAAATAAGCCGTAACAGGTGCATTCATAGCCGATGCAATATGTAGCGGAGCAGAATCATTTACATAATTCATTTTTGCATTTTGCATTAAGGATGCAGATTCTAAAAAAGTAAGTTTTCCGGTTAAATTAACAAGTAAATTATTTTTTGATACTCTCCTAATTTCCTCACATTGTTCAGCATCATCAGGAGCACCTAATAAATAAATATTCCACTTATCATTAATTTTATCAATTAGCTTAACCCATTGTTCCTTTGGGAGTTGTTTGGTAAACCAAACAGACGTAGGAGCAATACAAACATAATTTTGCTTTTTGTAAACTTCTGTGTTGATATAGTCATTATTGGAAGGATATAACTTTGGATTAAGTGCTATATCGTCTGTTAGATCAGCTATTAGCTTTTGATTTCGTTCTATTTCGTGTTTACCATCCCCAATGTTATGAGCAATTTTTTTGCTGTAAGAAAAAGACAAGGGATTTTTATTAAAACCCAGTTTTAGTTTTGCCCCTGAAAAAGCCGCAATTAATCCACTGGAGGCAAAGCGATGTAAATTAACAACAACATCATATTTCGTATTTTTTACACGTTTGCTTATTGTTTTTAAATTATCGTATTTTTTATTTTTTTTATCCCAAACTAATATTTCATCAATAATTGGGTGATTATCAAGCAGGCTTTCATTTCCTTTTCTCAACAAGAAATCTATTTTACTTTCTGGATAAAATTGATATAATTTTTCAACTATCGAAGTCGCTAAAATTACATCTCCGATAAAAGCTGTTTGTATGACCAAAAATTTTTTCAAAATTTAAACCGCAACATCATATTCTCTTAATGCATCATTTAAAGAAGTTTTTAAATCGGTACTTGCTTTTCTTTTACCAATAATTAACGCACAGGACACATTGTAGCTCCCTGCAGGAAACTCTTTGGTATATGAACCAGGAATTACCACTGATCGTTCAGGAATATCGCCTTTGTATTCTACAGGAGTTGTTCCACTAACATCAATAATTTTTGTAGATTTTGTCAGTACAACATTAGCTCCTAAAACTGCTTCTTTTCTAATCCTTACTCCCTCAACAACAATACATCGTGAGCCAATAAAACATCCATCCTCAATAATTACGGGTGCTGCTTGTAGTGGTTCTAACACCCCTCCTACTCCAACACCACCACTTAAATGAACATCTTTACCAATTTGAGCACATGAACCAACTGTCGCCCATGTATCAACCATGGTTCCTGAATCAACATAAGCACCAATATTAATATAAGAAGGCATCATTATTATACCACTGGCCAAATACGCTCCGTATCGGGCAACAGCATGAGGAACAACTCTAACTCCTAATTCTTTATATCCTTTTTTGAGTTTCATCTTGTCATGAAACTCAAAAGGCCCAACTTCTGTTATTTCCATTTGTTGAATAGGGAAGTACAACACAACTGCTTTTTTAACCCATTCATTTACTTTCCAATTATTATCTCCATCAGGTTCAGCTACCCTAATCTTACCTTTATCCAATAAATCAATAACTGCTCTGATCATTTTCTGAGTATCTTCCAACTTCAATAAATCTCTATTTTCCCAGGCTTTTTCTATTTGTTGCTTTAATTTATCCATTTTTTAATCATTAATTTAATGAGATGAAGTTATCAATTTTTCAAGAATTGCTGTACTTCCTTCCCATGTGAAATTTTCTTTTACATACTGATAGCCATTTTCTGCAATTTTTTTACGATGGTTCTCATTCTCAACAAGATTTAGTATGTGTTGTTTGTATTCCAATTCACTGTTTCCAATTAAAATATTCTCATTATGAGTCGCTCCCAATGCATTATTAGCCAAAGGTGAAGTTATGCAAGGTAATTTCATTGCCATAGCTTCTAGTAATTTATTTTGAAGCCCTGTTCCTATTTGCATTGGGGCAATAAATATTTTTGACCTTGAATAATAAATCGATATATCATCAACCCATCCTGTAACTATCACTCTTTCAGATTTTAATTTTAATACTTTTGCTGATGGTTTAGCCCCAACAATAACCAGTTTTATTTCAGGTTTTTCTTTCCAAACTAAAGGCATGACATTATTAACAAGGTAAACAACACTATCTACATTTGGTGGATAGGCCATATTTCCCGTAAAAATTAAATCATATTCTTTTGGCGTTTCTTTTCGATGATAAATTTCATAATCGACACCGTTAGGAACAATAGTTATTTTCTCGTTATTGATATTTACTATTAAATCTCTATCCTGTTCTGATATTATTATCTTATTATCAAAATCGTTAAAAATAAAATGCTCATATCTTTTAAGCCTGTTTGTTTCAATTTTTAAAAACCACTTCAGATAAAATGGGGCATCCTCAATTCTCCTTTCCATCCCTCGGGCTAAAGCGTCCATATAATCCATCGTTTTTTTAATCTTTGAATGGCGAACATATTCTGTAACTCGTATTAACTGACAATAAATATGATCGGGTTTATGTTTAATTAAACATTCATCAATCTTTTTTTGAGCTTTTTTATTATAGAAATAAGTTACTTGTAAGGATTTATTTGTAAACAAAAGTTTTATTAAGAGGTTCCAATAAATACTTATTTTCCGAAGCCTCATTACTTCTATTGTTGAACAATATTTTGATAAAATTTCTATAGATTTTTTAGCTACTTTTTCATCAGATAAAGCATATAAAATTATTTCATGCTTTTTAGAGAGCTCTTTTATTTGATGAAATACACGCAATTTATCTCCTTTTTCAAGAGGATATGGAAAACGTGATAATAGAACTAATATTTTCATTAATTCACTAATGACTTATAAAACTCGGATAATTTGTTGCAGATAATCTGGTTATCGTATTTAGTCTCAGCCAAAATTCTGGCATTTTTTCCTATACTATCAGAAAATTTAATATCACTTAAACACTTATTTATTGCTGCTTCAAATTTATTTTCTGTATTGGCAATAATAATATTTTTCCCATCTTCATAATCAATACCTTCAGCACCAATAGATGTAGAAATTATTGTTTTTCCAAAAGCCATTCCTTCAATAATCTTCACGCGCATTCCACCTCCCGAATTCAACGGTACAATCATGATTGATTTAGAATTAATAAATTGATGCGAATCAGGTACTTCGCCTTCGATTACAACATTCTGCATTTTTAATTGCAACAGCCAGTCTGGCATATTTCTTCCTGCCAAGTATAATTTTATTGAAGAATGTTTTGATATAACTTTTAGCCAAATACTCTTAAGAAACCAATTTATTCCATCAGCATTTGGTCTCCAATCCATTGCACCAATATGAAATAACGATGGTTTTTCTAAATAAGTATCATCTATGTGATATTTGTTTAAATCAATTCCAAAAGGCACATGAAATAAAGGAGTGGTACATCCCATTTTTTGGTATGTTAAAGAATCTACTTCAGTAATCGGAGCAATAGCATCAAATTTATTTAAAATATCGTATTCGTATTTTTTAAGACGTTTTGCCAATAATTTTAAGTAACTTTTTTTTACCGGATTAGCACAATCCTCTGCCAATCTTTCCCATATCATATGTTCCACATTGTGTGAACGTAGCACTACTTTAGCTTTTGAATGTTTACGAATTACATCAAGATAAGGTGTTACCCAAAGTGTTTCCAATTGAATTAAATCATAGTTTCCTGATTTAAATTGTTCTATTAGTGCGTTTTCAAAATCAGATGAGTAAAATCTGGCTAAGTTGTATGATGCGGATGAAAATAGATTTAAAAAGGCGTCAGTTGGCTTAATTGAAGTATTAATAAAAACCAAACGATAATTTGTCTTATTTCGATAAATGGTATCAACTTCTTCAATTTTAACAAAATGCTTTGGAGTATTAATGGCCAAAACATCTACCTTGTTTCCTGCATTTATTAGTCCATGGGTAAGTATATCCATTGCAATACTCCCACCATCTTTTGGTGGAAAAGGAATTTTGCTACATACCTGTAATATCTTCATAAATCATTTACTTTCTGTCGAAAATCATTAACTTTTAATGCATGGTTGCAAATATAACAATTTGATTTGCTGATTACCTGAAGTAGTTCCAAATTCAATCCAAAATTAAAGAATGATATTGGTTGGACTAGCAAATATTCATTAGAAGAGAGTTTGAAAGATATTGTAAACTATTACAGGTACAATTAATCAATTTCATTTTTTTTTGTACTAAATAACTTTTTAATAAAGTCAAAATAAGCACTTCTATTAAAGATCTCAGAATCTGTAGTAGCCTTATAGGAAAAAAACAAACCTAAGGGTAAAAGAACCAATGTTGAAATCCACATTCCCTGATAAGGTAAAACTACCATTTGCTTGGTCATATCCTCTCCAATTATTGTAATTACCCAAAAGAACAAAAAGAAAATTACAGATATAACGACCGGCATTCCTAACCCTCCTTTTTTTACAATTGCCCCTAATGGAGCACCGATTAAAAACATCATAACACATGCCAAAGAAAAAATGATTTTTCGATGCCACTCTATTTCCATTCTTAATATATCGTTTCTTCTAATAACAACTTCCGAAGCTGTTGCATTAGACCTACCTTTATTAACCCGTGCATTTGAAATGGCTATTTCATAAATCTGATTCAGTGCATTTTTATCCAAACTATCCAGGTATTCTTTTTTTGAATAATTTAAATGGATTTGGTCAATATCAGTTGTTTGATTATGAAGAGTATCATTTAATAAATAGGAATTTAATACAACATCACTAAACCCTTTAAGAATATTAGTTCTTTCTTTCTTTAAAGTATCCACCCTATTCTGCAATTGTTTCATGTTAAATAAGCGATAATCATGTTTAAACTCATCTTCATCAGTTCGGTTAAAATTAAATCCTTCTAAACTAATCCTCATCTCATTTTCTTTAAACCGATATCGTGAAAATGGATAATCCTTTACAGAATTGGTTTCCAGCTTATCTTTATAATTCACACCATCAAAAAGTCTAATGGAAAAATAACTATTGTCATCTGGTATTTTCATAATGGCTGAATCTGCAATAATTAAATTCCGATTACCATCATTATCAGAATGGTTATAAATCATTACATCCTTAAGCATTTCTTCTCCATTATCCATTTTATCCTTATCCATAACACGTATAGTATAACCATCTATCCCATTATAAAAAATACCCTTTTTAATATTAATAGCTGGTTTTTTTGTTCTGATGTCGAAAAGCAATGCATAAAATTTTAAATTGGCAATTGGCATCACATAATTTGAAAAAGAATAGGCAAATAGACTTATTATTACTACCAATAGTGCTAAAGGAAGCATAACTCTTTGTAATGAAATTCCTGCAGCTTTAAATGATACCAGTTCGAAATGTTCTCCTAAATTTCCAAAGGTCATTAATGATGAAAGTAATACTGCAAGTGGCAAAGCTAAAGGAACAACATTAGCCACAGAAAACATCAATAATTCAGCAATAATATACCATTCTATTCCCTTACCAAT
>CAYRAD010000050.1:0-10772 GCA_964422135.1 uncultured Vicingus sp. | reverse complement strand
GTTTTTTTTTTTTTTATATGAGAATAAACATCACCTATACATATTTTATCCACTTTTTTTTTAAATATCTCCCCCCATTTCATGTTCTATCTGGGTAACAAATCTACTTTGTTCACCACTACCAAATTCATTGGTTTCGGTATTGTAGAGAATATTTATGTTAGAGGCATTTTGTATTAATCTGTAAAAGTGATAGGCATAAATAGCATCTTTCTCCGTATGTGTAGGCAATTGATAAGCTTTCTTAATATTATAAGGAATAAAGGAATTAAATGTTTTACCAGCGGGTAAGGTGCCCTCATTGGCCGAAATGAGAATAATGTTCTCAAAATCAATGTTACGCGTTTCCAACATTCCTAATACCTGTAGACCTTTTAAAGGTTCTCCATACAAATCGATGGAATAAGAGCTTAAAATCTGATTGTAAAGCGAATAAAATTCCTTGATACTTTCCAAAAAAGGATATTCCCTGATTAAGGTTTTTATCTGATTGAACAATCGTGCAAATTGAAACAAATATTCCAATTCCATGCCCGGGTTTTCCTTTTCTATTTTTCGATTTTTACCTTGTTCGATATAAACCAGACATTGATTTAAAATATCTTTAATGGAATAGTTTTCCTTAAAAGGAATAGCTATTTGTTCATTAATCCAGGTTAACTTGTCTTTATTGATAAAAACCCAGTTATTATTTATAATCTCTTTTTTAATGGTTTCACAATTTTCTTTGGTAAATATTAGTTGACTGTATGGCAACTGGAAGAATTTTACCATATCTTTATAATGATAAGTTAGTGCTTCTGTTTTACCAAATCGTTCGGCATTAACCAACAGGTTAAAGTAGATTTCAAAAAAATTATTAATCGGGGTATTCCTTAACGGATAACCCATCGTAACATTAATGTTTTTAACGGATTGTGGAATAGATTGCAAAACAGGAACCAATAAGTTTTCATCCGCCAAAACTACTGCCGTATTGGTATAGTTTTTTTCATTATTGAGTCCTTTAATTATGTTGGTAATGTATTTTGCCTGTCCAATGTTTTGAGGAATTCCATAAATATTAATCTGTTTCTTTTCCGTTTTGAATTTATTGCTAATCCAGTTAAATGGTTGAAAGGCTGTTTTCTTTTTCAACTCTCTTAAAAACAAACCGCTTTCCTGTATTTCATCATCCATAAAATACTCATCAGCATCAAATAACACTTCACACTTTTGTTGTTTTTTTAATTCTGTTATCAGCACCTCTTCCGCCTTATTTAAAGCATTAAATCCAATAAAAATAAGTTTATCCCAGTTAATTTTATTTTCAATAAATTGTTCAGGATTTTCTTTTAATTGCTCTGCCACAATTCGATAAGCCATACCTTGATAAGCCAAATGTTTATCTGCTAAATGCTTCGTATAACTTTGATATAACTTCCCTAATTGTTTCCAAAATTTTAGGTATTTCGATTGAAATTCAGTCAGTTCACGTTTGCCCAAATTCCAGACTTCTAAAGCACGCACTTCGTTAATGTGATGAAACAAGTTGGAAACCGGAGTCAGGTAACGGTCAATTTCATTAAAATCGTGCAATAATACCTGCCCCCATTTGCTAAACTCATCAAAAGATTCAGGTTCTGGAGTAGATTTTTTATACACTTCATATAACTCAAATAGTTGTGTAACATTTTCAATAATAACAACTTCCGAGAGTTGTTCAATGAGCTCTTCAGTTCCGATAATTTCGGGTAACCAAATAGGATTATCAATTAATTTACTAAGGTGTTGTTTTAGAAATAAACCTGCTCTTTTGTTGGGCAACACTATACATAGTTCACTTAGGTTACCCGAATAATTATCGATCAGGTACTGAGCAGTTTTTTGTAAAAATGTTTCCAATTATTAATTCAAGGTTGTAGGTTTCATGTTCAAAGTTAACTGATTCGGAATTAATAATATCATTAACATCAAACTTTCAACTTTTAACCTCCAGTTTAAACCCTATTCCATGAATATTACTGATTTGTATATTTTTATCTGCTGACAGGTATTTTCTAAGCTTGGAAATAAAAACATCCATGCTTCGTCCACTAAAATAATCATCAGAACCCCAGATACTTTTTAAAATCAATTCACGTGGAGCAATATCATTAATATGCTCACATAAAAAAGTAAGAATTCTGGTTTCTTTTATTGTGAGTTTATTTTCCTGCTTAGGATGTTTAAGCAACTGATTCTTCACATTAAAGTGATAAGAACCAATAGTATAGTTTTCGACCTTTTTATCTTCTTTAGGGTTCAACACTTTTGTTCTTCTTAAAATGGACTCGACCCTTAACATGAACTCCTGAAAATCGAATGGTTTGGTAATATAATCATCTACTCCAATCATAAATCCTTTTACCTTATCAATTTGCATCGATTTTGCGGTTAAAAAGATAATTGGAACATCTTTATTCACGTCTCTTATGGTTTGTGCAACAACAAATCCATCCTTTTTTGGCATCATAATGTCCAATATACACATGTCAAAATCATCATTTGCAAAAGTCTTCAATGCTATTTCTCCATCCGGACACAAGGTAACTTTATATCCGTTTGATTTAAGGTTATCCGATACAACAAAACCAAGGTTAGAATCATCCTCAGCTAATAATATGCGAATGTTGTTTTTTTCTTTTGCCATCACTTTTTATTTATAGGAAGTTTTATCACAAATGTGGAGCCTTCTTGAGCTTTACTAATTAATTTAACTGTACCGGAATAGGCTTCAACAATGGTTTTTACATAGTTTAGTCCTAAGCCGAAACCTTTAATATCATGGACATTTCCGGTAGGTTCGCGGTAAAATTTATCAAAAATATATTTTTGTCCTTCTTTTGAAATGCCTATGCCATTATCGTTTACAGTTATTTCAATAAACCCTTTATAATTTTTAGTCTCAATCACAATTTTAGGATTATCTGAAGAATATTTAATTGCATTATCAATTAAGTTGTGTAAAGTATTCGTAATATGTATTCTATCACCGAAAAAGATATGCTTCTCTGCATTTAAATTACAATTTATTTCTCCGTTTTTTTCTTTCAGAATTAGGTTAAAACTTTTAACAGCAGCAATAATCAACTCATGCAATTCAATGCTTTCATTCTCTAATTTTAATTTATCTTTGTCTAGCGTAGCTAATTGTAATACTTTATCCACCTGGTTTTTTAGCCTATTATTTTCTTCTTTAATAATACCAGCGTAATTAGTTAATCTTTCCGGTTCGTTAATAATGTTTTTTTGTAATAAAACATCAGCAGAAAGCGATATGGTAGATATCGGGGTTTTAAATTCGTGGGTTATGTTATTGATAAAATCGTTCTTGATTTCTGATAATCTTTTCTGTTTTAAGATGATATTTATGGTATAGGCAAAAAAGATAATAATGACCAAAATAATGGATGATGAAAACACCCATATTCCCATTTTATTTAAAATATAAGCTTCTTTTGAAGGAAAATAAACGCCAAAATAATGTCCGTCTCTGTCCCATTTTATGTTGTATGATTTGGATTGTAACTGGTCTTTATCCTTTTCTTCCAACGAGATGTAATTACCAAAAACAATGGAATCAGTAAAACAATCATATATTACATATTCAAAATCCACATTTAAACTTTTTTCCAGAAATTCATTTCTAAGCAGGGTTTCCAGTAAAAATGGATTAACTGTATCGTTAATCATTACCGTGTAATAATTGGATGCAATTTGTTTTACCGGATTAATCAGGGTAGATTCATCTTTATTGATGTTCAATAATTTGTGGGTAACGTTAGTTAAGGCAATATGAACCCTATCGTTAAACTGTTTTTCCTGTAGATTATAAGCATTTTTTACCCAAAATATCTGGGTAGCAACAATCCCAATTAAGGACAAAGTTGCCAGTAATATTATTGTTCTGATGGTTTTCCTGTTCATGGATTGATAAAAGTAATAATTTTGAATGTCAATTATTAAATTCCTATTTCTTTAACAATAAATTAAAGCTTAAAGTTTTAAAATAAGTTCCAAAAAATGACTTTTAATTGTTTTTAAAGTAGATTACAATAGTAATTTTGTAAAAAATTAATTGGTATGTACAAATCAGTAACCGCAGAGGAAGCAGTAAAGATCATTAAATCAAATGACAGGGTTTATCTTCACGCAGCAGCAGCAGCACCACATGAACTTATCAATGCCATGACAGATAGGCATGAGGAGTTGAAAAATGTGGAAATTTGTCACTTGCATACCATAGGAGAAGCACCTTATGCCGATCCCAAATACAAAGACAGCTTTCACGTTAACTCGTTTTTTATTGGAGAAAATGTGAGGCATACTTTAAAAGCCGGAAATGGTTCTTACACTCCTGTATTTTTAAGTGAACTTCCTTTGTTATTTAAACGAAATATTTTGCCTCTCGATTTGGCAATGATCCAGGTATCTATACCCGACAGGCATGGCTATTGTTCTTTGGGCGTTTCTGTAGAAGCTACAGTTGCTGCAATTGCTAACGCCAAGCATGTTATTGCTTTAGTAAACCATCAAATGCCACGGGTTCATGGAGAAGGAATTATTCATATATCTGAACTGGATACTTTTGTAGAAATTAACCGTCCACTTCCCGAACTATTAATGCCTGAACCCACTACAATTGAGCATAAAATAGGTCATTATATTTCAGAGTTGATTGAAGATAAAAGTACACTTCAAATGGGAATTGGAAATATTCCAAATGCAGTGCTGTCAAAACTTCATAATCATAAAGACCTTGGTTTGCATACCGAAATGTTTTCGGATGGTGTTATTGATTTAATACTGAAAGATGTAATTAATTCTAACTACAAAGGTGCTGAACCAGGTCGAGCACTAAGTACTTTTCTCGCAGGTTCACAACGCTTGTATGATTATGTTGATGATAATCCTTTTATTGAACTGCGTTCGTGTGATTATGTAAATGATGTTTCCGTGATAAAGCAAAACCCTAAAATGGTGGCTATTAATTCAGCTATTCAAATTGACCTTTCAGGACAGGTCTGTGCTGATTCTATTGGAACAAATATGTATTCGGGAGTTGGTGGACAAATGGACTTTATAAGAGGAGCCTCTTTGAGTGAAGGAGGAAAAGCCATAATTGCTATGCCTTCCACCACTCACAAAGGAATAAGCAGAATTGTGCCCTTCTTAAATAATGGAGCCGGAGTGGTAACAACACGAGCTCATATTCATTATGTGGTTACAGAATACGGTGTAGCCAATTTGTACGGAAAAACCATACAGCAACGTGTTAAAGAGTTGGTAAAAATTGCACATCCCGACCATCAGGAAAAAATTGAAAGAGAATATTTTGAGACTTATAATTAACTGTTTTATAGTTTCTAAATCAGGTAATTTATATTTTAATACCTATCGCATAATGTTTATAAATTACTAATTTTGTCAGCTCAACAATATTAAACTATATGAAAGCATACGTTTTTCCAGGACAAGGTTCTCAGTTTATAGGAATGGGTAAAGAACTTTATGAAAGTTCTGATTTAGCAAAAAAAATGTTCGAAAAAGCCAATGAAATTTTGGGATTTAGAATCACAGATATCATGTTTGATGGAACCGATGAGGAGCTAAAACAAACAAAAGTTACTCAACCTGCTATCTTCTTACACTCTGTTATTTTAGCAAAAACTTTAGGCGATTCTTTTCAACCCGATATGGTTGCAGGACATTCTCTTGGCGAATTTTCTGCTTTGGTTGCCAATGGAACCTTAAATTTTGAAGACGCATTACGATTAGTATCGGCTCGTTCATTAGCCATGCAAAAAGCGTGTGAAAAAACACCTTCAACCATGGCTGCCATATTAAACTTAGACGATGACGTGGTAGAAAAAATATGTGCCAAAATTGATGGAATAGTAGTGCCAGCCAATTACAATTGCCCTGGGCAGCTGGTAATTTCAGGAACCAAAAGTGCTATTCATGAAGCCTGTGAAAAATTGACTGCAGCTGGTGCTAGAAGGGCTTTGGTATTACCTGTTGGAGGAGCATTTCATTCTCCTTTAATGGAACCTGCTAGAGAAGAATTAGCTGAAGCAATTAAAAATACCACTTTTAATACCCCTTCTTGTCCAATCTATCAAAATGTTTCAGCCAAAGCGGTTGTTCTTCCAGATGAGATTAAAGCTAATTTAATTGCTCAGTTAACAGCTCCTGTTAGATGGACACAAACGATGGAGCAAATGTTAGCAGACGGAGCTACATCTGTTACAGAAGTTGGTCCAGGAAAAGTACTACAAGGGTTATTTAAAAAAGTAGATCGAGCACTTGAAACAGTTAGTGCTTAATCAATTTGAGCGATTAATAAATTAATTGCTTTTTATACCTTTTATTCAGGATTCCAATCCGTTTATTGGCTTTGTTCATTTTATTTACAAAGAATGAATACTTTTGAGGAAGTAGTTCTTTATTAATTTTATTGTCGCATTATGATTCGCTGTATTGCCCTGTTTTTTGTTTTTTCCTTATGGAGTAACCTTACTTCTGCTCAAGAATATGTTCGTTTAATGCAAGAGCAAAATGCTAATTTTTACGACATTCAAAAATCATTTAACGAATACTGGAAAAATAAGCCTTATGAAAAAGGTAAAGGTTGGAAACAATTTAAACGTTGGGAATATTTTATGGAACCACGGGTTTATCCCTCTGGAAGATTGCCCAATCCGGCCTTAGCTTACGAAGAATACCTAAAATTTGAACAATTATACGGTTCTAAAAAAGGACAAACCAACAATAAAAATGGTAGCTGGACACCTTTGGGACCGGATAGTTGGAACTCTATTGGATGGAATCCGGGTCTAGGGAGAATAAATGCAGTAACAGTTGATCCTAATAATAGTAATATTATTTATGTTGGTTCTCCTGCCGGTGGTTGTTGGAAATCAACTGACGGAGGAAATTCATGGACTCCATTAACGGATCACTTGGCTTCACTGGGCGTTTCAGGAATTGCAGTTGACCCTAGCAACTCTAATGTTGTTTACATTGCTACAGGTGATGGAGATGCAAGTGATACTTATAGCATTGGTGTGTTAAAATCAACTGATGGGGGAATCACATGGAACAGTACCGGACTCAATTGGAGCACGACACAAGCCAGAGTGATGCGTAAAATAATTATTGACCCAAGCAATCCGGATAATCTGTTTGTTGCAACCAGTCACGGTTTGTTTAAAACAACTGATGCAGGTGCTAACTGGAGTAGTGTATTAGGTGGTTCGATAAAAGATGTTGAGTTAAACCCCTTGAATCCACATGCAGTTTTTGCATGTACAGACAATCGTTTTTATAAATCCACCAAATCAGGAAATCTTAATACATTTACTAATATAAATAGTGGGTTACCTTCATCATCTAGTATAGGAAGACTTTCAGTAGCCGTAACTGCAAATGATACGGATTACATTTATGTTTTGGCCTCAAATTTAAATGATAACAGTTTTTTAGGATTATATCGTTCTACTAATGGTGGTAATGATTTTACCTTGAGGACGAATACTCCTAATGTTTTTGGTTACGATACAGATGGTAGCGATTCCGGAGGACAAAGTTGGTATGATATGGCATTAGCTGTTTCACCAGCTAATAAAAATGAAGTTTATACCGGTGGGGTAAATGTATGGAAATCCACTAACGGAGGTTCATCACTTTTCGCCTTATCCCAATGGAACTGGCCAACTGGAAGTTTCGAATATGTTCATGCTGATATACACACACTAGATTTTTATGGAAATACGTTGTTTTGTGGATCAGATGGAGGGATATTTAAATCGACTAATGCAGGAAATACTTTTACCGATATCACAGCAGGAATTCAACATTCGCAGTTCTATCGTTTGGGAACCAGTGCCACCAATTCAGGAATTATTATGGCAGGAGCTCAGGATAATGGTTGTTATCTATTAAAAAACGGTTCGTGGACACATGTAACCGGTGGAGATGGAATGGAATGTGTGGTGGATTATTCTAATCCTAACATTCTATATTCTACCAGTCAGTACGGTAATATTTATAAATCCACCAATGGAGGAAGTTCGTTTAATGGAATAACAGGAAGTATAAGCGAATCCGGTGACTGGGTTAGTCCTTACCTTTTAGATCCCTCCAATCCCAGCACAATTTATTTAGGCTATAAGAATGTTTGGAAATCAACAAACGGAGGGAATACATGGAACGCTATTTCATCTTTTAGCAGTTCAGCAAAATTAAAATCATTAGTTGTTGCTCCTTCTAACAACAATGTAATTTATGCGGCAAATACCAGTATTATATATAAAACTACAAATGGTGGCGGAAATTGGTCAAATATAACTAGCGGTTTACCAAATAATGCAATTACATACATTGCCGTTCATAATACCAATCCTGATATACTTTGGGTTAGTCTCTCAGGATTTACAAACGGAGAGAAGGTTTATCAATCTATTGATGGAGGAAACAGTTGGAATAATGTTTCGGGTAATTTACCCAATCTACCAATTAACTGTGTGGTTTATGAAAACGGTTCAAACAATGGAATATATGTAGGTACTGATATGGGTATTTATTACAAAAATGATGATTTAATACAATGGCAACCTTTTATGGATGGCTTGCCAAATGTTATTGTTAATGAATTGGAAATTTATTATGGAACAGGTAAAATAAGAGCTGCCACTTATGGCCGAGGTTTGTGGGAATCGGACTTATATATTACCCTACCTCCGGTTGCACAATTTTTCTCTCCCGATACAAATATTTGTCCCGGAAATTGTGCGAAATTTACCAATACGACACCTAATTTAGGATTACAATGGCAATGGTATTTTCCTGGTGGAACACCTGGTACTTCAACCGATCTCAACCCGGTTGTTTGCTATCCATCAATTGGGAATTATGGAGTTTCTCTCGTTGTAAGCAATCCTCAGGGAATTGATTCTGTTTACATTCCGGATTATATAAAAGTTCAATCTCCAAGTGGTGGATTACCACTCCCGATAACTGAAGGATTTGAAAGCAGTTCAACAATTCCTACTAACTGGTCTATTATTAATAATGATAATGGTGTTACCTGGGAACATAATAATCAGGTTGGAGGATTTGGATTGAGTTCATCTTGTGTTTACATCGATAATTTTTCTACTGATTTTGAGGGTGAAAGAGATTACATTGTAACTCCAATGTTGGATTTTACCACCATTAACACTTCCGAAATAACATTTGATGTAGCCCATGCACAGTGGTGGTATTGGAAATCTGATACGCTGGCCATTTATTATTCAACGGATTGTGGTGTAACGAAAAATTTATTGTGGGAAAAAGATGGAGATATATTAGCTACAGCCAATGACCAACCTATATATTTCACACCAACTTCGAGTGAATGGCGAAATGATACGGTTAATTTAAATGCACTGTCAGGATTGAATTCAGTTGAATTATTATTTGAAAATAAATCTGATAATGGAAATTTAATCTACATTGACAATATAGATATTCATGAAACTTTTGGAGTTGGAATTAATGAAACTTCTTCATCTGATATTCAAATTTATCCGAATCCTTTTAATGGAATAATAACTATACAATCTAATAACAATTCAATAAATAGAATTGAGCTATATAATTCTATAGGGAAACTACTTTTAACAAAAGAGATGAATGATAATCCTGATAAAGTACAATTAAGACTTAATCACCTATCAAATGGATTTTATGTTCTTAAAATAAATTCAGATCAAAAAGTTCTAATAAAAAATATGGTGAAGTATTGATAATCATTATATTATTTTTTATTTATAGATAAATACTTTATATTTATAGGCTAAATTTATCAATTGGTCTATAAAAAATACATAGAACTGGATAAAGCACACCTCTATTTATTAGATAAAGGATTTACACTGCTTATATTTAAAGACAAAGTTGATTTTGAGTTGGAAGACGCTATTGAAGTTGATGATATTACACTTGATTTTGTTGATGGGAAACCTTTTGTAACGCTCGTTGATGCAAGGAACATAAGTAGCAACATGTCGCACGAAGCCAGAGAATATTTCGCCAATGACAAAAGAATTATTGATATTAGAAAGGCCCAAGCTATTGTAGTAAATAATTTACACTCCCGATTAATTGCTAATTTTTATATGACGTTCTATAAACCTGCTAATCCAATAAAAATATTCAGCGACTATGATAAAGCTAAAAAATGGATTTGGGAAAGAAGAGAGAAATGGTATAAATAAAGAAGCATAGAAATCGTTTAGTGAGGGTAATCTCTTTCTCTTTTAGCTTAAAGTATAGTTCAGGATTATTATAGAAGAATTAAAATAAGAGAAAGCATTATTCCGTTTCATTAATTCAATTCCACTTTTTTTACTACGAAATGAAACGGCATAGTTACCTGATATTTATCTTTTTTGTTTTTTCCGGACAAAATACGCACTCCCAATCGAACTGTATGAACATTAAAACCCTTGAAAAGCAAACCCTTTATCCTGTTGTTAAACTACCACAGGTGAGGGCAAATGACATATTCTGGCACAGAAGATTGTGGAGAGAAATTGACCTTTCTGAAAAAATTAATGAACATCTTTATTTTCCTACAAACAAAGACGAGCAAAATTGTAGTCTTTTTGATATACTATTCTATTACCTCGAGAATGGGCTACTTAAAGCTTATGATACTAAAGATGATGCATTTACTTCCGAATTATCAATTGATGAACTCAATA
>CAYRAD010000049.1:0-11272 GCA_964422135.1 uncultured Vicingus sp. | reverse complement strand
GAACCAACTATTATTCGAGAAGGCATAGGTGATTTAAGTCTTATTTAACTTCTTTTCACCAAGAATCATTGTCTTAAGAATAGCTTAACAATTTTCCCAAACAGGAGCTCTTTTTTCTAAGAATGAATTAATCCCTTCATTAGCATCATTGGTGTTCATCAATTCATTTACATAATTCTCTTCCAATTCTCTTAAAAATTTAACCATGATATGTCCAAAATGTGAACGACTTGCTTTATTGGCATAGCGTAAGGAAGAAGCACTTTTAGGAACTATGTTTTTAGTAATCCATTCATCGACTCCTGAATTTAAGGTCTCTTTGTCTTCAAAAATCCGATTCAATAATCCGATTCTTTCACCTTCTTCAGCTTTTACATTTCTTCCTGTCAATAAAATTTCCTCTGCTCTAGCATTGCCAATTTTTAAGGGCAACATAATGGAAGCAGGTGGAGGGAAAACACCTAAAATAATCTCTGGCTGAGCCAACACAGCTGTTTTGTCGGCAAACATAAAGTTACAGGCTAATGCCAATTCCATACCTCCACCTAAACATTGCCCGGAAATTTTTGCCATTGTAGGAATACCTAGATCTATTATTTTATAAAAAATTTGATGAAAAGTAGAAATCATCATACCTGCTTTTTCTTTGGTATGTTCAGGAACACTTGCTCCAAAAGAAAAATGTTTTCCTTCTCCCTGAAAAGTGATGAGCTTAATATCTTTGTTATCTCTAAATTCAGCAAACAATGACAATAGTTCATTCATCATTACATTGTCTAATACATTGCCTTTACCATCATCTAAAATGATATTGGCAACGGTATTGTTGTGAGAGTATATTAATTTAATTTTTTCCATTTTTAATTTATTTCGTCATTGCGAGGAACGAAGCAATCTCATTAATAAGATTGCTTCACTCCATTACATTTCGTTCGCAATGACGGTTAATAATTATACATTTTCTGTATTAAACTGAGGTGAAATTGCTTTATGCATGTCTTCGTTCCACTCCATTCCTTTTGCCAACATTTGTCTTAACAAAATAAAATCAGCTTCTCTATTGTTTTTTGGACCATCATTAAACGCCTTAAATCCGGCTTTTCCTTCTGTCATCATATTTAATGCTAACCAATCTCTGTTCGATTCTTTATTTTTATCCCAATGTTCTAATTTTTTCTTTCTAACGGAGTTAATGGTTTTACTTAAACAATTCGGAAAGGTCATCATCAACTTTGTACACATTTTTTCAACTGCTGCATCCAATAAAGAAAGGTCAACTTCTCCAGATTTAAATAAAGCTTTACCTTCAGCCAACGCTTCTCCTTTTTTTGGTAATCCGTAAATGATCTGACCTGTTTTTTTACTTACCCACTTATCTGTTCTTACCATTGGGTTGGTAATAAATTCTCCATTTACCTTCAATGCAGGAACAACTTCCGTTAATAATCCCAACCTTAATGCTTCATGAGCACTCCATGGGTCACAAACTGTGCAAGATTCCATTGCTTTTTCTACACCAACAAACAGGTGTAAGAAATCTGTTGAACCACCATCAGGAGCACTACCATGTTTTGGCCCTGCTTGTCCGAATTTGGCTAAATCTTGTGCAATGGTAAAATCGCATGCCATACCGATTTCCTGTCCGCCACCAATACGCATTCCGTTGGCACGACAAACAACCGGTTTATCATTCATTAAGATAGCGCTTACCATATCATTGAACAAACGCATGTATTGTTTGTATTCCTGAGGATTACCGGCATAGTATTCTGCATACTCTTTGGTATTACCTCCAGTACAAAATGCTTTATCTCCTACTCCTGTAAACACAACCGCTACAACGCTTCTATCGTTTGAAGCTTCACGCATTGCTAATATAATTTCTTTTACTGCCTGAGTGGTATATGAATTGTACTGAGATGGATTATTCAGCATAATCCAAGCATTAAACAACCCTTTTACTTCATTACCATCAAAATCTTTTGCTGGTCTTAATTCATAAAGAATGTCTGTGTAGTTGTGTTTTACTAAATTGTGGCTATGTAATTCCATATTTTTAAGTTTAAAAGTTTTTTCAAGTTTATAAAGTTGAAAGTTCGTCAAGTCAAAAGTCTGCGATTAAAAACTTTTTACTTTGAACTTTTCACTTTCTACTTTACTCTGGTACAAGTACCGAACGCTTATCATATTTATGTGCTAATGTGTTTTTGAAAACTTCGTTGATTTGCGACATTGGAAAAGTTTGTACAAAATCCTTGATGTCTAATTTCCCTGATGCGATTAAATCTACCACTTCTGGATATAACTCTGGTTTACATCCCCAAGTACCAATTAGCTTCGCATCGAAAGCCATTAGGTTACTTAATCGAACTTCCAGCTTGTTCATTGTAAATCCAACAATACTAAGTGTTGACGTGAATGTTAACAAGCTAAAAGCTAATTCTTGACCAGGTGTAGTCCCAGAAATTTCAAAAATCTTCCATCCATATTTAGAGGCGCCTAATTCTTTAGCAATTTCTCTAACTTTTCCTTTTATTTCTTTAGGAGATAACCCTTTTGAGTTTAATGTGGCATCCACTCCATTCTTTTTAGCATTGGCTAATTTCTCGTCATTAATATCTATTGCCAACACTTTAGCTCCCATAATTTTGGCAATTAAGGCACCGTAAACACCAACTCCTCCTACTCCAATTACGATGGCTAAATCTCCTGCTTCTAATTCTGATTTCTTCACCACCTGATAAGGTGTAGAAATAGCATCTGCAATAACAGAAACTTCTGCTAATTCATATTTCTCTAATAATGAATCTGGTACTTCGCATAAATATTTGTGAGGTACTTTTATGTGCGTTGCAAATCCGCCATGGAAATCATTTCCTGGCATTAATTGATTCTGGCACATATTGCTTCTTCCTTTGTTGCACAACTCACAATCGCCACAAGGCAAAACCGCAGGAATAATAACATTTTTCCCTAACCATTGAGCAGGACCTTCTGTAACTGTTCCACTAATTTCGTGTCCTAAGGTTAAAGGCATTTCTTTTTTAGTACGAACTCCATCGTGCCAAAAACTTAAATCGGTATGACAAACTCCACAACCTGCAACTTTTACAATCGCTTCATTTTCATTTATTGTAGGCATATCAGATTCAACTAAAGTAAATTCTTTGTTTAATGCTGTCATTTGCCATTGTTTTATTTTTCCCATTTGTTTTAATTTTTCGTCATTGCGAGTTCCGATAGTTATCGGAACGAAGCAATCTTAACGATGAGATTGCTTCACTCCATTACATTTCGTTCGCAATGACGGTTCATTTTTAAGCATTCATATTCTCAAACAATATTGCTGTTCCTTGTCCGCCACCAATACATGCCGAAGCAATTCCATATTTCACTCCTCTTGCTTGCATTTCTCTAGAAATAGTTAACGACAAACGAGTTCCAGTTGCGGCTAAAGGATGACCTATTGCGATAGCTCCACCATTTACGTTACAAATATCCCTGTTCAATCCTAGTTCTTTTTCACATCCTATAAATTGGGCAGCAAAGGCTTCGTTGATTTCAATTAACCCTATATCATCTAAAGTTAAACCAGCCACTTCCAATACTAATCTGATAGAAGGAACCGGTGCTAATCCCATTACTCGTGGGTCTAATGCACTTGTTGCAGAAGCTACAATTCTAGATAATGGAGTTAATCCTTTTTCTTCAATAAAAGATTTTCCTGCAACAACTACAGAAGCTGCACCATCAACAATACCGCTTGAATTAGCAGCAGTCTGAACTCCATCACGAGCAAAAACTGATGGTAATTTTGCCATAGCTTCTAAATCGGCTGGTCGTACATTTTCATCAGTAGTAAAATCAACTGCTTTGCGTGGTAAACGAACTTTTCTTGTATTTAATCCTTCAATTGCAAATTCAGTAGAGTTCATTTTAACCACTTCATCATCAAAAAAGCCTCTTTCTTTTGCTGCTAAATATTTATCGATTGATTGTTTAGCAAATTCATTAGCATCTGCTTTTGTGATGCCGTGCTTTTGGGCTACATTTTCTGCAGTACAACCCATTGGCACAGCAGAAGTATCGTTTAATGCTTCCCAAAGCATATCTTTAAAGTCAATTTTTCCTAATGGATATCCCATTCTATTTCCAAAACTTGCGGTTGGAGAAAGGCTCATATTCTCAGCCCCACCACACAAAGCAGAATTTGCTTTTCCTAAGGTTATTTGTTCTGCTCCTGAAATAATGGTTTCGAAACCACTACCACAGATACGTTGTAACATTACAGCTGGGATACCTTCTGGAATTCCGGAATATAGTGCAACATGTCGAGGAAAAAAGTAAGCATCGGCTGAACTCTGCCCAATGTTGGCATACATCACTTGGTCAATATCATTACCGGTTATTCCTGATTTTTCTATGGCTGCTTTTGTAGCATAAATCCCTAAATCAGTTGGAGATACTTGGCCTAATGTTCCGCACAATTTTCCAAATGGAGTTCTTGCTCCGTTTACGAGATAAATATCATCGTATGTTATTCCAAATCCTTTTTTCTTATCGTGATATCCTTTCATTTTGTATAATTTTTTTTGATTTTATTAGCTCGTTAAATTACTCCTTTGTTTGCGATTCATTTATGATATAAATCAGCTATGAACGGCTTGATATTGCTTTAAACAATCAATTACTTTTTGACAATTATCTGGTTTGGGAATGGTTATTCTGAAAGCTTTACTATCACCAAAATAATCAGTATCTCTTGCAATTATACCTCTAGCTGTCATGTATTTATTAACGCTATTTCTTTCCTCTTCAGTGTTAAAATAAACAAAAATGAAATTACTTTGTGTTGGAACAATATGGTACCCCAACTTAGGAAGTTCCAATTCTAATCTATTTCTTGATTCTAAGTTTTTTTCATAACTCATTTTAACAAATTCATCATCTTTGATAGCTGCAGCAGCTGCAACCGTTGCGATATGGTTTACAGTAAAAGGTGGTTGAAAGTATTCAAAATGACTAATAATTGAAGGGACTGCGATAGCATATCCAACTCTTAATCCTGCTAAACCATATATTTTTGAAAATGTTCTTAATATAATTAGGTTAGAATATTTTTTCTGAAGAGCCAATGTGTTAGGATAATTTTTATCTGAAACATATTCACCATATGCTTCATCAACAACAACATAAGTATCAGATGAAACATTATTAAGTACGCTAACTAAATCCTTTTCACAAATTATTGTTCCTGTAGGATTATTAGGACTTGCAAGAATAATAACCTTAGTATTATCATCTGCCTGCTCAATAACTGAATCAATATCAATGGCATAGTTATTCATTTTTGCAAAATGAGTATCTACATGGAACACTCTTGCTAATAATCGATAGGCAACAAAAGTAATTTCAGGAATTACCAAGTTTTCTCCGGGTTTAATAATATTTCTTATCAAAATATCTAATGTTTCGACCAATCCTGCACATACAAAAATATTATCGGGAGTTAAACCAAGGTGATTCGCAAACACTCCTTTTAATGTTGTTGAATGGGGCTCAGGATAACGATTTATCGATCCAACTTGCTCTCTTACAGATTTCAACGCTAAAGTTGATGGTCCAAGAGGATTCTCATTCTGGGATAATTTTATTATCTCTTCCACTTCTTTCTTATTCATAGTTAATCAAATATAGTTTTACTAATATTAAAGAGCACTTCTTTTCTGTACCAATCAGACGCTCTAATGTCTGATATAGGATTAGCATATTCTAATACTCTTTTAGCGAACTCTTCTTTATCGCTTTCAGAAATATTATTACTGTTTTTCCCAATTAAAAATTCACAAGCAGTTGTTGTAAATGGAATGGTTGGTGCAACTGCTCCACAAGCAACTCCTGCTTCAATTATTTTCCCGTCATCATCCATTTGCAAATGATAACCGAGCGAAACAATGGCTATTTCCATAGATTTTCTGGAACCTATTTTCTCATAACCCGATTTAATTTTTGGATAAGTATTTTTAGGAATGGATATATTTTTGATGATTTCTTTTTTGGTTAATGAAGTCTTTTTTAATCCCCGAATAAAGGAACTTAATAACTCTTTTCGTTCATTACCATCACAATCCAAAACATGACAGGTTGCTTTCAATGCAATTAATGCTGCTGTCATATCTCCAGAAGGGGAAACGTTACAAATATTTCCACCGACAGTGGCTACATTTCTGATTTGGGTTGAAGCCAATCTACTTGCTGCCTGATGCAAAATAGGAAAATTTTGCTTTATCAAGTCATTATCAATAATTTCGGAAGCGGTTGTTAAAGCACCCATCCTAATACTGTCTTTATTTTCCCTGATTTGTTTAAAATCATCGTCTTCTAATTGAGCTAGATTAATCAAAATTAAACCTTCTGTTTCTTGCGATTTAAACTGGTTAATTAAATCGGTAAAACCTGCTCCAATCCGAAAATTGTTCGCTTGATTTTCCTTAATTGCATTGAGCAATTCAGGTTTTGTTTTGGGACTTATAACATCAAAATCCATATTTTTTTAAGTTTAAAGTTTATCAAGTATAAAGTTTGTAAAGTAGTGAGTTCATAAAGTTTTGTTTTAACTTTTCACTTTCAACTTTTCACTTTCCAACTTTTTATTATTTAATGCTCTTAATACTTTTTCTGCAGTTATCGGGAAAGAATAAAACCGTACTCCAAGTGCATTAGAAACAGCATTCGCTATGGCTGCCGCTGTTGGAATTAATGGGGCTTCCCCAACTCCTTTTGAGCCATAAGGTCCTGCCTCATCATACGTTTCTATCGGATAAAAATGTACATCGGGTATATCTGTTGATGTAAGTAATTTATATCCATGAAAACTTGGATTCATTAATTTTCCTTTTTCGTATTTCATCTCTTCGGTTAGTGCATAACCAATGCCTGTCGCTAATCCCCCTTCTATTTGGCCTTGTAATCCAATTGGATTTAACACTCTACCAACGTCCTGCGAAACATGTACCTTTAATACTTGAACATTTCCAGTAACTGTATCTACCTCAACTTCTATTGCTTGAGATGCAAAAGCGTAATTTCCAGATACATCTCCTTTAAAACCTTTATCTTGAAAACGACTTGGTGGTTCGTAAAAATAATTAACCATACACAATTCGTGAGGAGATGCAAAGTGCATTTCCCTAACTACTTTATCGACTTTAATTTTTAAACTACCTTGCAGCATTTCACCGTTCTCATACACAAAATCAAGCTCTTTTGTACCAAGTAATTCTGCTGCTTTTTTATTCAGTTTTTCTTTGATGAGTTTAATTGCACCCAATAACGAATTTCCTGCTACAAAGCTTGTTCTGGAAGCGTGAACACCAACATCCCAAGGTTTAACGTCAGTATCCGTATTAATTACTTTTATTTTTTCTTCTGCTATCCCCAACTCTTCCATAGCAATCATAGAAAGTACGGTTTCTGATCCCTGTCCTATTTCATTAGAACCAGTAATGATGGTTAAGTAACCATAATCATCTAACTTAAGTGTTGTTCCACAACCATCAGAGCGATAAATTTTTGCTCCACCTCCTACGTGCAACATAGAAGCTAAACCAACACCTCGTCTATACCTTCCAGTATTTGGAACAGTCATGATGTTATCATAATCACTTTTTTCAATCACCTTTTCTAAAGCTGGTATTGCTCCACAAGTTTTAAAGTGTAAGCCTTGACCGGTTATTTCTCCTTTATAATTGGCATTAATCAGTCTAATTTCTGTTTGATCCATACCTAATTGCTCAGCCATCAAATCGATGTTAGATTCTACAGAAAATGTAGCCTGTGGATTTCCGTAACCTCTGAATGAGCCTGCAAACGGATTATTGGTATAAACCGCATGTGAATCGAACTTACAGGCAGGAACCTGATACAAAGAAGAAAAAGTCTGCATCATTACAAATGGCGTTGTTGCTCCCCATGATGTGTAAGCACCATTATCTTTGATAATTTCTACTTCCCTGAATGTAAATTTCCCTTTTTCATCGCACCCGGTTGTTAGCTCAATTACCATGGGTTGACGGGTTGGAGAAGCAATAAATTCTTCTTCCCTCGAATACAATATCTGAACAGGTTTTCCACTTTTTATCGCTAATAGTGCACAAATAGGTTCGAAAGGATGCATATCCAATTTACTACCAAAACCTCCACCAATAATCGGTTGAATAATTCTGATTTTTGAAGGATCCATCTTCAACGCATGTGCAATATCTCTTTGATACAAAAATGGCACCTGAGTAGATGACCAAAGGGTTAATCTTCCATTAAAACTATTGAATTCAGCAGTAATGTTACTCGTTGCCATACAGGCATGTGTAACTCTTGGTAAATGGTAAGTTCTTTTTACAATAACTTTACTTTTCGCTTTTTGTGCATCTAAATCACCATGCTCATAGTGAAAAGATTCCGCCATATTTTTATTGCCAAACTGCTCTGCTCCTTTTCCAAATTCGTTAATGCGCGGAGCATCTTCTTTTAAGGCTTCAAAAGGGTCATAAATTCCTTCTTTCACTTTATATTCCACTTCAATTAATTCCAACGCCCTATCTGCAATTTCTTTGGTTCTTGCTGCAACAGCTGCTATCTCATCACGATTACAATTTACTGTTCCTTTCTTTAAGATTGGGTGATCTCTTTTGTAGCTAATGTTATTTACATCAACATCATCTGCTGTAATGATACTTTCAACACCTTCTAGTGCCATAGCTTTAGAAGTATCGATAGAAATGATATCCGCACAAGCATATTTGGTTCTTAATATTGAACCATGTAACATGTTTGGTAATTCAATATCATGGCCATAAACGGATTTTCCGGAAACACGGTCTTTACCGTCTAGTTTTTGGTGTGATTTACCAATGTGTTTTAATTCTTTTTCCATATTTATTGCTTTTAGCCCTTAGCTGTTAGCTTTTGGTCGTTTTTTTCTATTAGCTAAAGGCGAACAGCCAATAGCTAATTCAATATTCAACTCCTTATTCATAAACTGCCTCAGCAGCATCAATTATTTTAGCATACCCAGTACACCTGCACAAATTACCTTCTAAACTTTTTTTAACTTCATCACGAGTTGGAGTAACTCCTTCGGCAACACATTTATCGCTATAAGCTTTCGTAGTCATTACCATTCCTGAAGTACAAAATCCACATTGAACAGCTCCATGTTCCAACATCTTTTCTTGTACATTGTCTAAAGGGTTTTCCCCATCACCTAATCCTTCAATTGTTGTTACTTCTTTTCCATCCACATTTACAGCCAAATACATGCAGGAGTTTATGGCATCACCATTTACAATTACAGAACAGGCACCACATTCTCCTTCTAAACAACCGGGTTTTGTTCCTTTAAGTTTTAGTACATCTCTGATTAAATCGATTAACAATAAGGAAGGTTTTACCTCCTGACTAATCGTTTCTCCATTAATTTTAAATGTTATATTCATTGGTGTATAGTTTTTAGTTTTTGGTTGTTTGTTAACCCTAAGTTAAAAGCTTCTAAACTCTTTTCTTTAAAACCTTTTTTGGCTAATTCAACAATTGCTTTTTCAATAAATTTAGCAGGAATTGGAAATTGAATTTCAGAACAAGCTCTTCCTAAAATATATAAATTCCGCAGAACAGCAATCATATTCTTTGGACTTTCCGTATTATAAATTACGGTTTGAATATTTTCTTTTAAATAGTTAATGAATTTTTCGATATTGGGA
The DNA here is from genome assembly GCA_964422135.1 of uncultured Vicingus sp. Classification (GTDB taxonomy): domain Bacteria; phylum Bacteroidota; class Bacteroidia; order Flavobacteriales_E; family Vicingaceae. The sequence continues at coordinate 1,514 of CAYRAD010000049.1, read as the reverse complement.
TAATCAGCATTTCCGGCATTAACTGCATAAGGTAAAATTCTATTATCATCAATAATTGCAATACTATTTTTATTTAAATAAGCAACATTACGTTGTGCTTCCAAAGGTTCTAATCCTATCAAAATATCGACTCCAGCAGTTTCTATAAATCCATAAGTGTATTCACCCAAAGTAATGCCTGAAGTAACAGAACCACCTCTTTGCGACAATCCATGAATCTCACTTGTTGCCACAGAAATATCAGCCAGTAATGCTGACTTTACTAATAAATTGGTAAGAAAAACAACTCCTTGTCCTCCAACTCCTGCTACTAAAATTTTAATTGCTAGTTGCTGGTTGCTGGTTGCTGGTCCTTTATTTTCTATGTTTTTATCTTTTTGCATTTTATTTTATGGAACGCTGATGGTTATAATTTTTTAAAGTTTATTTCAGCGTTTATCATAATTATCTGTGTTACCTGCCTACCGCAGGCAGGTCTGTGTTCTATTTTAATTCTTCATTAATTTTCTCCCATTTGATAGCATCATTTGGACAAACATCAATACATAAACCACACTTGGTACATTTCGGATAATCAATAACAATTTTACCATCCACTTTAATCATTGCTGGACAACCTAAATTATCAATACAATGGTTGCACTTTTCGCAAGATTGAAATAAATTGAAGTTATTGATAAAGTCATTGATATCTCCTTCTAAATCAATAGAATTTGAAGCCCTTCCCTCTTTTTCTTTATCATTTAATCCCAATAAAGCATCTAACCCTTCATAAGCATGTTCGTTCCCTTCTAATTGATGTTTTATTCCAATTACAGCTCTTTTACCGGATGCAATTGCACCAATCAAACTCATGTGGTTTTCATCACAAACATCACCTGCAACAAATACATTTTTGTAATTGGTATAACCTGTTGTTAAATCAACTTTTATTTTATTGTCATTACTCAGCTTATCTTTGCCAATTGCAGGATATTCATCTGCATTTCCTTTCTGCCCAAAAGCAATTACGATGTAATCGTATTTTATGTCTTGAATATGCTCTTTCGTATCGAACTGGTGAATAGCAATATTCAATTGTTCCTTTTCTGTACAAGTTGCCACATAACTATTTGGAATTATTTCAATTCCTTCTTCTTTTGCATGAGCAATTTCCTCAGTAAAAGCGGGCATGTTTGCTTCAGTTTCAATGCACGATAAAATTATTTCGTTGGAAAAATCATATCTTTTTGCTGACCTTGCCACATCTATTGCACTGTTTCCTCCTCCAACTACCAAAATTTTGCTGCCGGGTTTTATTGTTAAGGATTTTTGATTGTATGCTTTAAGAAAGGTCAACGCATCAAATTTCTTTTCATCTGAAACAGATTTAATAATATCCAGTTCTTTTGATTTTCCTAATCCCAGTGCAATGATTACTCCATCATATTGATTCGATAGTTCGTCCAAATGAATATCTTTTCCTAGCGCAGTACTGCAGATATACTGCACACTCATTTGTGCAACTTGGCTTA